>NZ_DATGKU010000174.1:0-137609 GCF_035294505.1 Chthonomonas sp.
TACGGAGTGACGGATGAAGGAGGGCTGTACGGTAAGGGGGTGGTGTATCGGATAAGAGAGGATGGAACCGGCTTTCAGGTGTTGCATTCGTTTGGGGGGAAGGATGGAGCCTATCCGTTGTTGGTGGAGTTGGTAGAGGGGTCGGGAGGTTGGTTGTACGGGGTGACGAGTGGAGGGGGTGTTTATGGGAATGGAGTGGTGTTTGGGGTGAAGGAGGACGGGAGTGGTTACAGGGTGTTGCATGAGTTTAGTGCAGAGGACGGTTTAGGGCGGAATGGGGATGGGAGCCATCCTTATGGTGGTTTGGTGTTAGGTTTAGGGGGTTGGTTATATGGGGAGACGTATGGGGGTGGTGTTTATGGGAATGGAGTGGTGTTTGGGGTGAGGGAGGATGGGAGTGGATACCGGGTGTTGCATGCGTTTTCTGGTCGTGATGGTCGTTGGGGTATGGGCAGGTTGGTGTGGAAGGGAGGCAAGTTGTATGGAGTGACGTACGGTGGTGGGAGGGATAGGAGTGGGGTCGTCTATGTGTTAGGTGAGGATGGGAGGGGTTATCAAGTTTTGCATGATTTTGGCAAAGGGGCAGTAGGTCTGTGTCCGTATGGCTTGTTAAGTGTGGGTCGTGATGGTTGGTTATATGGGGTAACGGAGGGTGGAGGCGTTGGTGGGCAGGGAGTGGTGTATCGGCTAAGGGCGGATGGGAGTGGTTTTGGTGTCGTGTACGATTTTGGGAAGCGACAGAAACCGGTATCTTCTCGCTAAATTAATCTTGGCCTTCGTCACGATGGAGAGGAGGGCCGGCGCAAGCTTATATGGCAAAGCGCCGGCGCGCTCCTCAACTACTTCAGAAATTGAGCCACATTGGCCTTTGTCACGATGACGCACTGCGTTTTCACCACCGGTGGCACCTTCTTGCCGTTGAGATAGTCGTTAATCGTATCAATCACGGTCTTCCCTATAAGGTCGGGCTGGGTAGCCAAACAGGCCGTGTACTTTCCATCTCTGATCGCCTCCAGAGAAGGCCTGTTCCCATCAATGCCAATGGTCAAAAGCTGCCGTCCGGCGTCCCTTGCCGCCTTGGCCGCTCCCAATGCCATCTCATCGCTGCATCCAAAAACGAGGTCGAGGTTCGGGAAGCGCTGAAGCCAATCCCGCGTAATCGCCGTGCCATCCGCTCGAAGCCAGTGTCCGTTTTGCTCGGCCACTATATGAATGTCCGGGTACTTCTTAAGCGCATCCTTAAAACCTCCCGCACGCAGGTTTGTGTGGTCTCCAGGCTCTCCATCCAGTATCGCCACGTTGCCCCGATAGGTACCATACTTCTGCTTCAGCAACTCCGCAGCCTCCTCACCGCACTTTCGCCCTCCCTCGTACTCATCATAACCGATGTAAGAGACTACCTTGCCCCCGCCCTCAACAGGGGATATCTGATTGTGCACAAAGATAGGGATATCCGCCCGGTTACAGTCCTTAATGATATTAACCAAAGCTTGAGGATTGATCCCACATACGCTGATCGCCGCCGGATGACGCTGAATAATATCTTGTACTAACGCCACCTGCCCCGTGTAGTCGCTCTCACTGGAAGGAGCCTGATCGATAATCGGAGGAAGCCCAAGACGTTTGGCCTCCTCTGCCGCCGCTGCGGCTAATGTGACGTGAAACGGACTGGTTTTCGCCGGCGAAACCACAGCAATGACGCGTTGGCTCAAAGCGCTGCCCCCACTTGGCGTAGAAGATGTTGCTTCCTTCGATCCGGAAGGGTTACTGCTGCATCCGGCCAACCAGAGTAAAAAAAGGCCTATCAACAGCCCTCGCTTGAGAGAGACCCGCTTGACGATAACATCCCTCTCTAGGTCAACATATTTTCTCACAGAACATGAACGGTTCATAGTCGTGCTCCTCTTCTCTTCTGGAATTCATCGAACGCCACAGCCCCCATGATAATCGCCCCGATGGCCACTTTTTGCCAGTTGGAATCGATGCCGGCAAGGTCAAGCCCGTTGCGAATGAGCCGCATGAGCAGAGCGCCGGCCAACGTGCCCACCAGGTTCCCGCGACCGCCACTTAGGCTCGTTCCTCCGATAACGACCGCGGCGATGGAGTTCAACTCCAGATCAATGCCGGCATCGGGCACGGAAGCGCCTACCATCGCGGTCTCGGCCAAGCCGGAAAGAGCGGCCAAAACGCCACACAAAATATAGACGCCAAGCTTAATCCGGTTTACCTTAAGCCCCGATAGATGCGCGGCCGTCTCGTTACCGCCGATGGCATAAATGGCACGACCGGTGGCAGATCGCGACAACCACAGATGGCTCACCGCGTATAACACCAACATCAGCACCACCCCCACCGTCACCTGGCCGGGGAGTGTGTGCCCTAAAAAGGTGTAACCGCGCGGCAACTCGGTGATGCCGGTTCCATGGGAAACAATGTAGGCCAAACCGCGCACAATAGACATGGTGCCTAAGGTGGCGATAAACGGTGGTAAATAAGCCTGCGTGATCGCCACTCCGTTGATCAGGCCGACAAATGCACCGACCGCCAAACAGAACAACACGCCGACAACGGCGGAATGGAAAGGGCTGGATGCGTGCTGCGTGATCAACCACGCGCCTAGAAACGGCGCCAAGGCGGCTAAACTTCCCACGGAGAGATCGATCCCTTCGGTGAGAATCACCATCGTCATTCCAACCGAGACGATGGCGATCTCTACCGACTGATCGAGTACGTTCAGCAAATTGGAGGGCTGTCGAAACTGCGGTATCCAGATGGCGAAGAAAAACGCCACCACCACAACAGCTACGTAAACGCCTGCATTACGAACTATCTCTCGCATACGTCTCCTAGAAATACGGATCAAGGCAGAGGCTTCAGCCCGATGGCATCTATTCCAATAAGGTAGTTGGTGGAGGCCGGGTTCTTGCCTACTGCTCGAAATGTAAGCCGATGTGTGCCCGCCGTCAGCATCACCTTCCCTAAAACGGTCTGCTCCTTTGCTTTGACATCAGGGGTGTAACAGTCCGTCGGCTGCCCGATGGGATTGCCATCCAGCAACACCTGTACAACGGCATAATCTCTCGCCGTGGTGTAGTAGACCGATAGCTCATAATTCCCTGTTTTTTCCACGGGCAGCTCCACAGTCATCTCGGCGCCCTGCTGATGACCGGTAAACCAAAGCTGTTGATTGTTATCCCAGTAGGGACCGAAACCGGTCATGTCTTGAATCTGGGCATCGCCACCGGTTGCCTCTATCACTTTAAGATCGGTGGCCGGAATGCTATTTGGATGCAGCAGACGCCGCAATGTAAGATAATCCAAGTATAGTGTCTGCCCTGCCGGTATCTGAAAGAACAGGGTGTGGTCTCCGGCCGTTAGATGAAGCGTTTGATGCACACTATTCGTTTCATCGGCCCGAATCGCCTCTGTGGGCGCAGGCCCCAACTGCTTAGGATCATCCACCGCCCAGTTCTGGCCCAGTCGAGCCGTGCCCGCCAACGGTGGCTGCACCAACGTGAGAATGTAGTCTCCCTCCTTAGAAACAGGCAGCACACAAGCGGCCGTTCCACCATGTAAAGCCACCACGGCGCCACCGCTTGCTAATACGGGCAGGTTCATATCGTCTATCACTTGCGGGTCCCCGGAAGTCCACTCCAGGCTCTCAGCCTCTATGGCATCTTGCGCATGCCAACGCGTGGGGGTAAGCTGAGCCGGGTCGAGAGGAGACCAATCGTCCTCCGGTGCCGTCTGATACCAGTAGGCAACACAGGCGTAGTCCGACCCGGGATAGTTATCAATGGGGCCATGCTGAATGTCCACCCGAATAGACTTTTGGAAAGGAACGCAGTCGGTGATCTGGTACCGATAGGCATCCACCCGCGAGTGCGCTTCATCTTTGAGAATACAGCCATGGAAGGCCTCATTAAAGGGTCCTTCATCGAAATACCATCCTGAGGTGTAGAAGTCCTCCGTCCCCGTTCCGATGATGGAGGGAAACGACTCCCCATCCACCCAAATTTCCTCATTCCCCTCCAGAAACCAAATTCCCCTGTCTCCCTGCATGGCCGTGTGCTCACCGACATATAAACCACGTCCCTGCACGTTGAGAATATGGAAGTTCTCCCCCTCCTTGTTGATCTGCCGATGCCAACGCGCGTGAAAATACCCAACATCTTTTAAAGGTTGTCCCAAACGGTGATAGCGCATCTGAAACAGCACATTTACCGGTTTCTGCCCATAGTTCATCAACTCGATCCGCGCGCTCTTCGTAAAAGGCATCGGCCAAAAGCAAAAGCCGCCTTGGTCGTTCATAGCGTCCGGCAGCGCGGCAAATGTCTCATTGCCGAACCCGGCCCCAAAGAAATCGCCCACGGGAGCCTCTACTGCCGGACGTGTCGCCCCGTCCCAATAGATACGGAGCACGGTCTGACGGAGAGTGTAGATGTTTGCCGGATCAAGGCGGATATGCAGCGCGTCTATCTCGCCCGCCCCATTAACGGTGTTCAACGTTAATGGCTGACCGGGAATACACGCCGTCTGCACATCCACCACTTGTTCTCCTTGTACTGCCGGCTTAGGATCAAGCCCTAAATGCCCCCATTGCTCTAAAACTTCGCCCAAAGCGGCAAGCTCCTTTTGGCTCAGTTGCGGCGAAAAGGTTGCGATCCGTGTATTATCCGGATAGAGCTGATACTCAACATGGTAGTACATCGGCCCCGGATCGGTCACGGTAATTAGGCAGTGTTTCTGGAAAGGCATTGGGAAGTAGCAGTACCATCCGCCGCTTTTATGTCCCACCAAGGGTTGAAGAAAAGGCGGTACCTTGCCAAGAAAGAAGTCCTGCATGGCGCAATCTATGGCGGGTGTGGTTGCTCCATCAAAGTAGATGCGCAAACGCCCGGCCGCATTGGCCGACCAGAACCGATAGATGCACCCCGGCCCACGGATATCGGCGAGCACGGCCGTATTGCCTTCCATGCGCAGAAAGTGGCCAAAGTCTCCATTATAGAAATTGCGATCATAGCTCGAATCTTGCACACACCGACTATCACGCAGATAGGGCAGCAGATCGAAACGCGAAAGCAACTCTAAACCGTAGGGTAACGTCGGCGAGTGAGGCAGTGCCACCCGGGGCGCCAGGGATAAGCTGGATCCCGGCCCGTTAATAGGGTTTGGTAAGGCGACGGGTGACTGCTGAGCATAGAGCAATTTGGAGCCTAATACCACAATTAGCGCCGCTGAAATCACATGACGAAACGTTTGGTACATCCTTTTCTCCATAGGGAATAAAGCTCGCGTGCAGATAGGGGATTTCGACAGGCAAATGGAGTATTCCTTCAAGGTGCAACAAAGAGGGCCTGACAATCTCAGAAGCCTTTCGGATAAAATACATAACACCATGCGGCCACGAAGCGAGCGGCAAATAGACACAAAAATCCCTTGGCTAAAAGAGGGGTTTATGCGTTACTCTGTGCCGCGCTATCTCAAACGCCACTTTCACGCTCTCTACCTCTATGGCGATGCCCCTCCCATAGCTCTCGATGATTCGACACCCCTCATCGTCTGTCTCAACCACAGCAGTTGGTGGGACCTCTTTGTGCCCGCTTTCGTCGAATATCGCCTGTTCCATCACGATGTCTATACCGTGATGGATGCTCAACAACTTCAGCGCTATGCTATCTTCTCCAAAATGGGTGTTCTCGGTGTGGATCGCATCAGCCTTCAAGGCATCAAGGCCTTTTTAGATACCGTGGAACGTCTTTTCAAAAATCAACCGCGCTCGCTTTGGCTTACCCCCCAAGGCGAAATGGTGAGCAACTATCAACGCCCCATTCATTTTCAGCCAGGGCTTGCCCACATCGCCATAAGACTAAAACGGTTCCATCTGCTGCACATGGCCGTGCACTACGAGTTCTGGACGGAACGTTTGCCGGAGGCGTTTATCCACTTCTCTGAACCCGCCTTCGTAGATACATCGGAACCGATGTGGAACCCCAAAACGTTCCTACGGCAGCAAGAGGCACGACTGCAAAGCCTGCTCGACTCTCTGCTGATGGCCGTCCAACAGCGCGATGCCGCCTGCTTTCAGTCGCTCTTGCAGGGAGCAAGCGGCACAGCGCCTCTTTACGATGCCTTCCGCGCTCTTTTAGCTCGTTGGCAGCATCGCCCCTTTTTCCGAGAGCACGGGGCCGTCGCAACCCCCCTCTGGAGACGACGAAAAGGGAAATCAACCCACAATGAAGAATTTTAAAAAAGAGTTCCTGAAACGCTAGGGACAAGGTTTTACCTCCCTAGCAGCAGAAAGGAGGCTGCTCATGCTTATTACAACTCAAGAACCGTTGGCTATTGATGGTGGCAAGCCCGTTCGCGATAGACACCGGCACCCCTGGCCCCGATGGCCTATTTTTGGACACGCGGAAGAACAGGCACTGAAACGGGTGCTGAACAGCGGTCAATGGTGGTACGTAGGTGGAACGGAAGGGGTTAGCTTTGAAAAGGAGTTCGCCGCCTTTCAGCACGCTCAATATGGGGTCGCCTGCACGAATGGAACGACGGCCATCGAGATCGCCATCCGTGCCCTCGAAATCGGCTACGGCGACGAGGTTATCGTCCCCTCCTACACCTTCATTGCCTCTGCCAGCGCTCCTCTTATGGCCGGTGCATTACCCCTGTTCGTGGATGTAGACCCCCAAACCTACAACATAGACCCCGATCAGGTAGAAGCCGCAATAACCCCACGAACGAAAGCGATTATCGCTGTTCACCTCACCGGTCGCCCTGCCGATATGGACAGGCTATTGGCCATAGCCAAACATCATAACCTCTATCTCATTGAGGATGCCGCGCAGGCCCACGGAGCCGAATGGCGTGGGAGGCGTGTGGGTGCCTTGGGCGATCTCGGCACTTTCAGTTTTCAAGCCTCTAAAAACCTGAACGCGGGCGAAGGCGGCATCGTTCTCTCGAATAACGAGTCCCTCGCCGAGGCCGCTTGGTCTATCATGAACGTCGGGCGCTCGCGAGGAGGAAAATGGTATGAACATCCCTTCCCCGGTAGCAACTACCGTATGACGGAGTTTCAAGCCGCCCTCCTGCGCGTCCAACTGCAACGCCTCCCACAGCAGATTCAACTCCGTTCACGCAATGCCGCCCATCTGCGACAACTGCTAGAGCAGATTCCGGGCATACAGCTCCCTATCGAAGACGAACGGATCACCTGTCAATCCTATCACTTATATGCCTTTAGGTACCACCGTGACGCCTTCGGAGGCCACAGCCTTGAGGAGTTCCTACATGCCCTAAACGCCGAGGGCATACCGAGCATGGCCACCTATCGCCCTCTCTATCAACAACCGGCCTTTGCTCACCACGCAGCACGGCTCGCCGCCCTCACAAACGGCAAAATTACCATGGACTACACAAAACTCCACCACCCCGTCTGCGAGCAGCTCTGTGCGGAATGCGTCTGGCTTCCTCAATATGTGCTGTTGGGCACACAACGCGATGTGGAAGATATCGCTACCGCCATCGCACGCATCCAAAAAGCATGGACCTAGCTTGAAAGGATAAGATGATGAACGCAAAAACCTTCGTTCTGATCGCTTTCTTCCTCCTCTGGGCCGGCACGGTGTCGCAAGCCCAGTCAACATCTCTCTTCACCGACGCCTTCACCGAGGATACGGCTCCATGGACAAACCTAGGAGGCAGTACTATCGGCATAACCCATCAAGCTGCCGACCTTCCACCCAACGCAAAAGGGGCCCTTGTGTTCAACTACACGGTAAACCCGCAAAAGCAGGAAGCAAACAGCGCACAGCCCTTTCAGGTGCTGATTCGCCCGGTGAAGCAGGGCGCGCTTGCTTCCCTTCAAGCCATCCGGTTTCAAGCCTATAGCGACATCGGTTCCCCCTTCATCTGCGCCCTCTCCGAACATCAGGGCGGCCGCTACCTACAGGTCTTTTGGCTCCCACCGAAAACCTGGCAACAGATCACCCTCTATCCCAAAGATTTTTGGCTTTCCGATAATAAAGGCGACCCGCCAGACCCCGATGGCAAACTCGACCTCGATCAAGTAGAGGCCATCGGCATCGTGCCGGTTAGCACCATTCTCAGCGCCTTCATGGGCACCGATCCCCAAATAGTGGGCATTCTACAGCCTAGTTCCGGCCAACATACGTTTCGACTCGCCGATTTCGAGGCGCTCTCCAACGGCGTCCCACCCCCTTCCGACCCTCAGCTCCCCGATGATGAAAAGGGTGTTTGGATTGACCCGCTCAACCAAGACTCCATTCATTGGTTGCTTATCGGCTCGCAGGAGATGCAGTACGATCCCCATCCTCCTTTCCCCGGCCGCGCCCTCACGGTTCACTACCAACAAGGCCCCGATCGTCTCATCCTGCTTCTACACGACCTCCACCGTGTCGCAATGGGAAACACCGACCGCATCGTTTTCCAGGCCGCTGCAGAGAAAGGGGTGCGCCTTGCCGTCTCGCTACAGATGAAGGATGGAGCGCGCTACTTTCAGATCGTAGACATTCCGGGCGATTCCAAACCAACAACCGTCTCGGTAAATATCGCCGCGATGCAGCCCGCTCCCGATTCGCAAGAGGCCCTGAGCCACCCCATTGATACCAATCAGCTCACAACGCTCATCCTTGCCGATATCTCCTTCTTGTTCGGTCAACCCGAACAGCATAACACCATCTGGATCGGCCCTGTGCGCGCCGTTCAACAGACTATCGGCCCCAAAACGAGTAAGTAGGTACACCCGATGGCTTCACAACAACGACCGGACGGTTCCCCAAAACCGTCTGCTTTATCACGCCGGGCCCTCTTGGGCAGTGCAGCCTGGAGTGGCCTTTTCTTGTTCTCAAGAAACGGCTTTGCTAAGGAGCTTACCATGCATAACACGGTGTCTAACAATACCCCCCTTGTCGCCTTTCCGGGCGCTTGGAGCTTTCTCTTACCGAAGTCGGCTATTATCTTGGTGAGCGATCAGGAACTAGAAACTCTTGCGCAAAATCCCGAGCAGCCCATCAATCTCAGCCTAGATACAACCCCACGCATGCAAAGCCTTCGTTCTGTCTGCGAAGCTGCACAGGCAGCAGGCCATCGAACTCTTATCGTCGCCTTTGACCAGTTCTTCGCCCAATACCGTCCCGGCCAAAATGCTCCTCGCAAGCTGATGCCCGATAGCGAAGAGTATATAAAGCTCATCGCCACCATCGGCCAGTTCGCCCAAAAGTATGGCCTTGCATTAGAGCTGAGCCTGCTTAGTCCTCTCGAAATCGGCCCCTCCTACGTGAAACAGACAGGCGAATCCGGAATCTGGATGCACTACCGCAAAGGCCTGCGCGACCCCGCCACGGGCGCCTACAGCGTTCAACTTTGGCGGCAACAGCGCTGGACTAACAATAAAGGCCCCATTCGTGTGGAAGATGCCGGCGTGCGCGTTTACGCCTTTCGCCAACATTCCATCCATGGCACACCCTACCTCGTCGTTGACCCTAAAACCATTGTGGAGATCACGGATACTGCCCACGTTGAGATTATGGGACCCACCGAAGGCAGCGTCGAGGCCGTGCGCGTGCGAATCTACGGCAGAGGCAAAACCGATATCGGTCCCCTCGATCGCGTTCTCGCCGTCCAAATATACCGCACACCGGAAATGGACTATTTTAGCGAAAAAGCTCTGCCCTACCTGAAAAACCTGGTGGATCGCTATGTAGATGCCGGCGTGAAATTGAACGGTCTCTACTCCGACGAGATGCATATCCAGCAAGACTGGGACTACTTCCATCATCACGATCACGGCGAATTTGCCATGCGTTATGTCAGCCCCGGCCTTGTGCGCGCCTTTGCTGCAAAATATGGTGAGGAGTACCAAAACTTCGCAAAATATCTTCTCTACTTCGTCCATGGTCAAGAGGATAAGGCGTTAGACCTCACGGCCAAAGAGGGAGCCATGCATGTCTTCGGCCCAACCCCGGAGGATATTCATGCCACCGCGCTCTTCCGCGCGCGTTACTATCATCTCCTCCAAGATGGTGTTGTAGCCCTCTTTGCGGAAGCCAAGCGCCATGCCGAACAACGGATGGGACACCCACTTGAGGCGAGAGCGCATGCCACATGGGCCGAAAGCCCAACCATTGACTATTGGCGGGTGGGGCAGGAGCCGGACAATCCGGCCAAATATGAGTACACCTCCAACTTTGTGTGGTCTAATACCGTACAACAGGCGGCAGCCGCCTGCTACGACTACTTCTCCTGGGGCGACTACCTTACCGGCAACGGCAACGATCACGCGGAAGGAGGTTACGCCGATCGCGACTACTTCGCGCTTGCCCTCGCCTGCTCTACCGGCATCCTGAACACCGTCCCCTACTCCTATGCAGCCTACTGGGGAATGCCAGGCCCCGTTGCCGAACGACGTGGGGCTTTAGTGGATGCCTACGGTGATGCCGGCTCTCCTTTCTACGGCATGGTTCAAGACATGCAACATCGCGATGTAGATGTTCTCATGCTCTACCCCATAGACCTTGTAGCCGCGGAAGAGCGCTTTGGTAGTTGGATGACGCTCTACGGCTATGCCAACTACGTGACCCAAGCGAAACTTTTGGAAAGAGGAAGAGTCGTCCGAGGTGCCATCGAGATGGCAGGCCGACGTTTTTCCACCCTGGTTACCCTTTTTGAACCGTTTCCTTCGCAGCAACTCCTTGCCCTCATCCGGCAGATGTTGCAAGAAGGCGGACGTGTCATTTGGGCAGGCCCGCCTCCTCTGCTCTCGAATGAGGGCCGACCCATTCTCGCCGCATGGAGCGAGATTTTCGGCGTCTCTTATAACCCCTCCCAAGAATGGGGCAAGATGGCGCCGGGAAGGGAGGTTCGCTTCTCCGGCCTGCTGAAGAATGTCGGCCCGCAGATAATTCTCACCCACCTACTTCCCGATCGCATCTATCCCGTCACCCCTCAGAACGGTGTCGAACCGGTCGCCTCCGTCCAAAATCAGATCGTGGGCACACATCGCCCGTTTCCAAATGGTGGCACCGCCGTTTTTCTCGGCTATCGCCCTCGGGACGATCAGGCGGCCAGCCTCGGCTACGAAACACGAAATTGGTTCGAGGTGCTTACGGCCCTCGGCGCCTATCCCCCCACGGGTCGCTTTGCCCACGTCAACGACAACACAGAGTATCTTTCGCGCACAACTCCCTACCTCTGCTGTCGTTTTCCCAACGGCGCGATCGCCATCGCACGGCATTTTCGACACACGCCCGAGCTGTGGCAAGGCGGTTTTGCACGAGACCCAAAAGCAGACCAGGCCTATCTGCAACAACATCCCCTTTCTCCTTCACGGTTGCAGCTAAAGGATTTTCATGTTCATGGGCATACCCTTACCTATGAGGGCGACCTGGCGGTTACTTTCCGCGTGGACGAACGTCATCACCTCATCGCATTTGCCGGCAGAAACACCGATCGAATTCAAGTGGATGGCACCACAACCGTTTTTGCAGATAAGCCGATGCCTTTGGTCTCCTGGGCGCCGGTACCCCCAGAATGTCGCCTGCCACACGGAGCCATTCTGCGCATCTTTGCCTCCGGCGAAGGAACGATCCGAATTCCCCTCAACCAACCCTTGCGAGAGGTACAACTCTTCGCCGAAGGCCCTCAACCTGGCAGCCGCGGCGACGCCTTGCCGGCCCACATCGAGCAGGGCGTTCTCGTCTTTACCCTAACATCCGCCTATTCCGGTCGCTGGCTCTATGCCGTCCCGTAACCGTAGACCGATGCATTCCCTGGTAAGGCCGTTCCTCTCTACCCTCTAAGGACAGGAAACTTGCCAGCGTCGCACATAGAGATACAGTGCCTTGCTTAAAGAAGGGAATAGACGCCGAAATGGCGAAAAAGCAGGTAGATTCTATTTCATAGACAGAAGGAGTTTCCGCTATGGCTGATGAAGTCGTTCGCTTTGGGGTGATCGGTGTCGGAGGAATGGGAGCGGGGCATTGTAACATGCTTTCCAAAATCCCCGAAGCCAAGCTCACGGCAGTTGCCGATGCGGATGAGACGGCCGTGAAGGCGGCCTCTGAAAAGTTCGGAGTGCCCGGCTTTACAAACCATATTGCGCTGCTTGAAAGCGGGCTTGTAGATGCCGTGATCATCGCAACCCCTCACTATTTTCATCCCCCTATCGCCATAGATGCATTCGAGCGGGGTATTCATGTGCTTTCCGAAAAACCGCTGGCCGTCACCGTCTCGGCAGCGGATGCGATGATCGATGCCGCTCGCCGTTCGGGCCGTAAGTTCGGTATCATGTACCAAATGCGCTCCGAGCCGCATCATCTCGCGGCAAAACAGATTGTGGAGAGCGGCGCACTTGGCGAAATCTATCGTACAAGTCTCGTTATGGGTTGGTACCGTAGCCAAGCCTACTACAACTCCGGTGGTTGGCGCGCCACATGGGCCGGGGAAGGGGGGGGTGTGCTTATCAACCAAGCCCCTCACTACCTCGACCTGTTCTGCTGGCTTGCCGGTCTGCCCGCTTCTATCACCGGTACCACCCGCACGCGCCTTCATGACATCGAGGTAGAAGATGAAGCCTACGCCTTCCTTACCTACAAAAACGGGGCGCATGGCTACCTCTATGCCTCCACAATGGAGGTTCCAAATCACAATATGCTGGAGATTTGTGCCGATCGGGGCAAGATCGTCATTCATGGCAGCCGGCTCCAGTATTTTCGCGTTGAAGGCTCCATTCGCGAGTTCACTTACACAACCAAAGAGATGTGGGGTAGCCCCAAAGTTATCGAGGAACCCGTGCCCCTGCCGGAGGAGAAACCCATTAAAGGCCACGCCGCCATTACCCAGAACTTCGCCCGCGCTATCCTCTATAATGAGCCACTCCTCGCCCCCGGCGAAGAGGGCCTAAATGCCATGGAGTTGATCAATGGCATTATTCTGTCTAGTAAAACCCAAAGTGTAGTCGAACTCCCCGTGAATCGCACAGCCTACGATCAGCTTCTCGAACAGTTGAAAGCGACATCGAAAGCGAAGAAGAATGTTGAAACGCAACGCGTTACCGATCCAAACTTCGTATGAACATCAACACCGATAGCTCGAACGGCGTCTTGCCGGCTCAGTGGATACGAAGGGCCATCGAAAACGGCTGGATCGAAGCAGAAGAACCGCTTCGATCCGGCCAAATTCAGCCCAATAGCCTCGATCTGCGGCTGGGCGCGGTGGGCTATCGTGTTCAATGCAGCTTCCTGCCAGGCGAAGAGGGCATGGCGCAAAAACTTGCCCGTTTCGGTTGGTACCACTTTTGCCTTCCAGAAGAAGGGGTGGTTCTAGAAAAGAACCAGGTCTACATCTTTCCTCTTGTCGAACGACTTGCCTTACCCCCAAGGGTGCGTGGCCGGGCGAACCCGAAATCTACAACGGGACGTCTCGATGTCTTTTGCCGCCTTGTCACCGAACACGGAGTCGCTTTTGACGAAACCCCCGAAGGATACCGAGGGCCTCTCTACCTCGAAGTGGTACCACGCTCTTTCGCCATTCGGGTACGTGCGGGCGATGCGCTAGCTCAGATTCGCTTCCAAACCGGAGACCCACGCCTCTCTGTCGAGGAGACTCGCGCTCTCCTCGATGAACTTCCTATTATTCTCAGCTCCGAACTGCTGCCGCTTCGCTCCCGCGATCTTGCCATCTCCAACGGAGTTCTGCTCTCCATCTACCTTCCGCGTTATAGCGGACAAGGCAGGCAGGCTACCATCGGCTATCAAGCCCGTAAGAATACCCCTCCCATCGATCTCCGTGCCATCGGTCAAGCGCGCAAACGTCACTACTGGGATCGGCTCTACGCCGATGGAAAACCCATCATCCTCGAACCGGACGAATTCTACATCTTTCGCTCTCGCGAGCTTGTCTGTCTTCCCCCAACCATCTGTGCAGAGATGGTGGCCTTCGATGCCGGAAGCGGAGAACTGCGCACTCATTATGCCGGCTTTTTCGATAGTGGCTTCGGATATGCCCCCGATCTCCCTGCCACCGATACCGCTGCTGCCGTGGTGCTTGAAGTGCGCAGCCGGGATGTTCCCTTCCTCATTGAGGATGGGCAACCTCTCTTCCGCATCCATCTCCTGCGCTGCACGGAAGAACCGGAATTCCTCTACGGCTCCCAAGCAGGCTCAAGCTACCAATCCCAACGCGATGTACGCCTCAGCAAACAGTTTACAGGAGCCCAAGAAGATGAGGACGATGATACACCTCAGCAACGCCTTGACCTACTCTCCTAATTGTCACCGCACAGCACATACAAGGATGTCGTCTTTGATACCGAGCCAATGCTTCCTAAGCATCATAACCCGCTCTCTTGCCGTTCTAACGGGAATTTGGCTGGCTATTACCGCACTGACCTGCCGTGCCGATACATTTCATTTCGATCTCGTTACCGGTCCCGAAGTCTTTGCGGTTGCTCCGCCTACCACCCCAAGGCGCGCACCGCTTTTTGCTAAATGCCCGCCTCAGGTCACTAAGCTCCCCCCAAACCTGGTCAACCCCTATTTTGCCTTTATACCCCTCTGGCCTAACGGCAAAGAAATAGACTATGTTGCCCTCGTGGAGTTTCCACCCAACAAGCCTCCTATCCTCATTGTGGATGGTGACCTCGATGGCGACCTTACGAACGATCCGCCCGTCCAATGGAAAACGTTTCCCTATAAGGCGGCAAACGGCCAACAGCTCACCCGCTACGAGGGCGACGCGGTACTTCACGTGCACTACAGCCCCGATCACATTGTAGACCTGCCCTTGCATTTTATCTTGCCCGATCCCAACGATCCCAATGCTGCTGCCTACGGTCAATATCTGATCTACCTCCCCGACTATATTCGTAAAGGAGAGCTTATCCTCAACAACGTTAAATACACCGCCTACCTTTACGACCTTCTTGCCAGAGGCGATTTCAAATGTGATGTTAGCGCCTCCTTCCCCGGTAGCATCCTGCTGATTGATGTGAACCATAATGGAAAAATTGATGCCCGTGGAGAGATCTATCGTGCCGACCGACCGTTCAACATTGGCGGCATCACCTATCAACTTACCATCCCCGACTACGATGGCAGCACGGTGGTTGTGGAGCGCTCCCCCAAATCGGTCCCAGAGATTCTCCCTCCGCCCGATCTAAGCGTCGGCCAGATAGCTCCCTCGTTTACCGCGACAACACTCAAAGGGAACATCGTCCACTTTCCACAAGACTACCATGGGAAACGCGTACTGCTCTACTTCTGGGGCTCTTGGTGTCCCCATTGTCGAGCACAGCTTCCCTATGTAACCGCTGCCTACAAAAAATACCACAGCAAAGGTCTAGAGATTCTTGGTATCTGTATCGAGCCGGCCAACTACCGAGAGCAGCTTACGGCTTTCCTCAAAGCACACTATATGACGTGGCCAGAGGTCTACGATGGCAAGTATTGGGAAACAGCGGAAGCACAGCTCTATTTCATCCATATCGTGCCTTACCCCCTTCTCATTGATGGGGATAGCGGGCGTATTTTGGCCGGTAGAGAGCAGCTGCTCGGCCCGGAACTCGACAAGACGCTCGCCCATTTCCTAACCCCGCAACCCTCTGCGGTATCATCAACACGTTAAAAAGGAGAAAACAACCCGTGTCCGATGCCCTTGACCAACTAAAACGACATCTGGCGCCTATCATACGTCTTCAGCAGATTGACGGTCTGCTGTCGTGGGATCAACAAACCATGATGCCCCCTAAGGCAACAACCGCTCGTGCTGAACAGATGGCAGCTCTCGAATCCCTTGTCCATGAACTATTTACCTCCGAAAAAACTGCCGTGCTGCTCGCCAAATGCGAATCGGCACTTGCCGATGCCGCCCCGGATAGCGACGAAGTGCGCCTTGTTCGCGTCACCCGACGCGATTATGATA
Organism: Chthonomonas sp.; assembly: GCF_035294505.1. Classification (NCBI taxonomy): domain Bacteria; kingdom Bacillati; phylum Armatimonadota; class Chthonomonadia; order Chthonomonadales; family Chthonomonadaceae; genus Chthonomonas; species Chthonomonas sp. The sequence goes on from NZ_DATGKU010000174.1 coordinate 15,940, forward strand.
AAGAGACCAAAATACCGGCAACTCTTGTCGAAGAGTTGGCCAGGCATCAAGCCCTTTCTCATGAAGTCTGGGTGCGAGCTAGGCGCGAGAACAACTTCTCGCTCTTTGCCCCTGCACTTGAAAAGATGTTTGCTCTCACCCGACAAAAAGCCGAATACCTCGGCTATCGGCACCACCCTTACGATGCCCTCATAGACCTTTACGAGCCGGGTATGACTTATGCCGATGTGGTGGCTCTTTTCGATTCCCTCAAACCTGCTCTCATCGCGCTTGTGAAAAATATCTCTGAAGCAGAACGTCAGTTTGACGATTCCTGCCTACAAGGCGATTTCCCGGTTGAAAAACAACACGCTTTTACCCAAGAGATAGTGCAAGCGCTGGGTTATGATCTCACCAGGGGACGACAAGACCCAGCCCCCCATCCCTTCTGTTCCGGCTTCTCTCGCGATGATGTGCGCATTACCACCCGCTTCGATCCCCATCTGCTTGTCAAAGCGCTCTTTGCCTCGCTTCATGAAGCCGGACATGCCATGTACGACCAAGGAACGCCCGAGGCCTACGAGGCCACCCCCCTCGCCGGAGGTACAAGCCTGGGCGTGCACGAGAGTCAATCCCGCTTTTGGGAGAACATGGTGGGCCGTAGCTACGCCTTCTGCAAATGGATTCTTCCGCACCTTCAAAAAGTCTTTCCCGATCCCTTCGCGCACTTAAACGCTTTAGAACTCTACCAAGCGATTAACCGTGTTCAGCCCTCCTTCATCCGGGTGGAGGCCGATGAGGTTACCTATAACCTCCATATCCTTCTCCGTTTCGAGCTAGAAACCCAGCTGCTCGAAGGCACGCTGTCGGTTATGGATTTACCCGATGCTTGGAACGCAAAGATGCAGGAGTATCTCGGCATCACACCGCCCAACGATACGCTAGGCTGCCTCCAAGATATCCACTGGGCCGGCGGACTTATCGGCTATTTCCCAACCTACACTATCGGCAACCTGCTCTCAGCACAACTGAGAGAGGCGATGCTACACGACATTCCAAACCTGGAAACACTGATCGAACAGGGAGAGTTTTCATCTATCCTTCAATGGCTGCGCCAGCATATCCACGTCTATGGCCGTAAATTCCTCCCACAAGAACTCGTTATTCTGGCAACCGGAAAACCGCTCTCTGCAGACCCCTATCTTACATACCTGCAGACCAAATTCAAAGAGCTTTATGCCCTTTGAACCCCAAAAAGTAGGAACTTATGCTCCGTGATCTGCAAGCTTTAAAAGAGGAGATACGCGCTCATAACGACATTGTAGACGTTATCAGTACCTACGTTCGCCTTCAACGGGCGGGCAAAGACTACAAGGGGCTTTGCCCTTTTCACGATGATAGACGCCCCTCCTTCCATGTCAGCCCTACCCTGCAGATATACAAATGCTATGCATGTGGTGAGGGAGGAGATGTTTTTAAATTCATCCAGAAAATAGAGAATTTGGAGTTCCTCGAGGCCATGGAGTGGTTGGCCAAAAGGGCAGGCATTCCTTTTGACCGGCACCGCCTAGGTGGGGAAGCCACAAGCCGACGCGAGCAGATGCTGGCGATTAATCGGCTTGCCTTAGAGTTCTTCTGCGAACAACTGCAGCAACACGAGGAGGCCAAAGCCTACTTGCTGAACCGCGGAGTGCTCCGCGAAACGCAAAAGCTTTGGGAGCTGGGCTATGCCCCGGCCGGTTGGGATGCCCTACTTAATTATTTAAAAAAGAAGGGGGCCGACCTTGCTTTGGCTGCCTCTCTGGGGCTGATCAAAGCGCGCAAACTGGAAGGAAGCGGCTTTTACGATACCTTCCGGCACCGTATCATCTTTCCTATCTACGACATCGGCGGCAACATCATCGGCTTTGGAGGGCGCACATTAGACCCGGCAGAGCCGGCCAAATATATCAACTCCGACGCATCCCTGCTTTTCGATAAATCGCGCGTTATTTACGGGCTTCATTTCGCCCGCCGCAAACTTGCACGCGATGTGCCGCCGGTTTTCGTAGAGGGCTATCTCGATGTGATCGCTGCGCATCAAGCCGGTTTCACCCAATGCGTAGCCACGTTGGGCACCGCGCTCACCGAACATCACGCTCGCATCCTTTCGCGCTATAGCCCCAAAGTCATTGTTTGCTATGATAGTGATGAGGCTGGTCTTCGCGCCACCCTACGTGCCGCTATTATTTGGGAAAGTCTCGGCATTGAAGGCGCCGAAGTGCGCGTGGCACGATTGCCCTTAGGCGAAGACCCCGCCTCACTCTTGCAACATCCGAACGGAATCGAAGAGTTTCAACGCGCCCTCGATCAGGCCGTTCCGCGTATAGATTTTCTTCTAGAACGTATTTTGGAAAGGCACAATGTGCAAACAGAAACGGGCAGAAGCGATGCTCTCGCCGAAGCAATAGCTCTCCTTGCTACCGTTGAGCAATTATCGGTACGCGCGCGCTATGCCGACCGCATCGCCTTCCTTCATCCGCTCTTTGGAAAAACTGGCGTCGAGCGGGTCATCGAACAGATATTGGCCGATATCGAGACGGCAGCCACCCATCTCCGAGGAGGTCAAGCCCCAAGAGCACTCGGCTACCCCCTTACAGAGGAGGCAAATAGAGGCCCTCTTCGCGAGCAACCCCCCTTGCCCGCGTTTCGGCCAACATCGCCGGCAAAGGCGTTAAAACCCCCTCTGCGTAACGTCCCGATGGGTCAAACCGCAAAACGTGGCTTGTCTGGTCCATCCCAAAGCCTCTCAAACATTCAGGAGCCATTGCCTACCCAACAGCTCAGTCGTGCCGAAAAAGCCGAGCGACAACTGTTACGTGCTCTCTTCAGTGCCGAGTGGCGGCTGCGCCTGCTCGAACACCTGCGCCCCGAGCTAATGGTGACCCCTTACGGCGTCAAGCTCTTGGACTGGATCGCCCACACCACTCCCCAACCCGATGGCACGATAGACCCTCGTCCTCTCCTTGATCGGGCACTCGCAGAAGAAGCACAAAGCGGTGAGAGAACAAACACGCAAAATTCTTTTTCATTTTCCCGATTTCTGCTAGAAATCTTGGAGGATTCCGCCTATCTCGTGTCGAATGAAGAGTTACGAATAGAGGTTGTAGACGGATGCCTCAAGCAACTGCAAAGTTACCTATTGGAAAGAGAGAAGCGTGAGCTTGCTCAGCGGCTACAACAAGCAGTGAGTGAGGCAGAACGTCGAGACCTCCTCGAACAGTATCACCAGAAGGTGCGCCTCATTCGAGGCTCTCTATAAAGAGCCGAACCTTTAGATGCAGAGCCTCGTGCGCCCCCTCTGAAGGAGAGTGTGAGCATGACCGGCGCCGCCGCAGATACAACCTATACGTCGGACGAAACGACAAAAACACGAAAACAACGCCGTCGTTCGCTTTCCCTAAACGGTCAGCAAACCTGCCTGGCCTCCGAGAGAAAGGCTAAGCCCACCAAAACGGAAACCGACATGGTTCCTCTGCCCCTTCAAGAGGATATCCACGCCCTTCCCTGCCTCCAAACCGGAGACCTTCTGCCCACGGTCGAAAACGCAACGCCTTGGCCCGACCCAGATGAAATGGAGGATGGTCTTTTTGCCTGTGACGAGGAGATGGCTTCTCTGCCTTACAACGAAATGCAACTCTCCGACGATGCCGAAACCTTTGCTCTCGACGACGCCGTGCACGCCTGGCTGCGCGAAATAGGAAAATTTCCTCTTCTCACCGTGGAAGAGGAGATACGTCTCGCCCAATGCATTCTACGCGCCCGTGAAAACAAAGACGACCCCGAAATTAAACGAGCTGCCCAACAAGCGCGTGATACCCTCACCCGCGCAAACCTGCGCCTCGTAGTCTCTATTGCCAAGCGCTACCATGGCCGGGGTATGGCCCTCTCAGACCTTATCCAAGAGGGAAATATCGGCCTCCTTCGTGCCATCGAAAAATTTGACTATCGCCGCGGCTATAAGTTCAGTACCTATGCAACATGGTGGATCCGCCAGGCCATTACACGCGCCATCGCCGATAAAGGCCGAACCATCCGCATCCCCGTCCACATGGTAGAAACGATCAACAAGCTCGTCCGTGTCTCGTCTCAACTCCTTCAAGAGTACGGTCGTGAGCCAACGGTCGAAGAGATCGCACGCGCCATGAACCTGTCGCCGGAAAAGGTGGCCGAGATCATTCGCATCGCCCCGGAGCCGCTCTCCCTTGAAACACCGATCGGAGAGGGTGAGGAGAACTGCTTGGCCGATTTCGTTGAAGATAAAGAAAATAGCTCCTTGCCCGAAATCGCCTCTCAAAATATTCTTCGTGAGAAACTTGCCGATGCCCTCAATATGCTCGAAGAACGGGAACGCGAGGTGCTTATTATGCGCTACGGCCTCGAAGATGGAGACCCCAAAACCCTTGAGGAGGTAGGCCGACACTTTTGCCTGACGCGAGAACGCATCCGACAGATCGAACTAAAAGCCCTTCAGAAGCTACGCAGTCCCCGCTATAGCCGTCACATCCGAACCTATCTCGAATGGCAATAGATTCAAATTTTTCGCATCAATAATGATGTCACTAAAGAAATGGAAAATCCTATGTCGGAAGAAGACGAAGTTCAGGTTAGCTACTTTGTTATTTGTGACCTCGTCATTACAGAAGAACATACGCGCAAACAGTCGCTCATCGGCATCTACTCAGCGCTTACAACGTCTCAGCTGCCACTTCATGCCAACATGGCCGTGGCCTTTAGCCTCCGCCTGCAGTCGGCTACGCCACGTCGCCTACGCGTACGGCTACTCGACCCCGATGGCGGCACCGTGCTAGAAACCCCCGATCTCCCCTTCGAGTGGCAAACCGTGTTGCATAGCCTGGAACGCTCGGCGTTTGCCACTATCCAAATCGGCCTTAATCTACGGATGGTGCCCATTACCAAAGCAGGCGTCCACGTGGCAGGCCTCCTTTGCGATGATCGCCTCATCGCCTCCTACCCCCTTCAAGTTTTTCTGCAACAACCTATCAGCGGCTAAACAAATGCGCCCTCTTCAATGGTAACCTAAAGAAAACCCAAGCGTCTAACGTATATAAGAACTAACGAGGCTATCGCCATGGAAACACCGAATAACTTATTGCTTGCCAAACTTCAGGCCGCACGTACACGCTATCGCCTGCTTACCGCATTGTCAGGCCTTTTCTGGACGTTGAGCCTATCTATCCTCTTCATCATCATAGGGTTCTATGTGGATCGCTACATCACTCTCTCCTATACCGGCCGAGTCGTTTGGCATGACCTTCTTATTGCGCTCGCTCTGCTTTCCCTAGCCCTAACGCTTGTGGCTGCCTTACTCCGCAAACTGCCCGACACACAATTGGCCGTTCGGGTAGAACGTCGCTTTCCGGTGTTTGCAGAGCGGCTTCTTACCAGCCTTAGCCTCATGCCGGCCATGGCTTCCGACGCCGCGGGCTTCTCTCCCACCCTCGCGCAATCCCTGCTTCGCGAAACCCACCAGATCGCTGCCGACCTCGACTTTCGCAAAGCCGTTAGTACCACGCCGCTGCAACGTGCCACTCTTGTCGCTTTCGCTTGCCTTCTCTTGCTACTGCTGCACATCCTGTTTGCCGGTCAAGCCTTCGGTGTTTGGATACTGCGCCTCTCCTACCCAAAGCAAGATATCGCCCCCTTCGTTGCAACCCGCCTGCAGGTTCTTCCCGAAAAAACCCTCCTGCCTGAAGGGGCCTCGACATGGATCACCATCAAAACCTGGGGCAAACCGGCCACACAATGCACGCTCCGTATCCATCGGCAGACCGACCCGCCCGACATTTGGCAAACAATAGCGCTCGATCGGCCCACCACCATCCAAACTGCCGGCTCTCTAAAAAGCTCTCTCTTTCGTTACCGCCTTGCACATCTCACACAAAGTGTGTCGCTCATTGCCCTCGCCAACGATGGGCGCTCTAATACGCGAGATATTACGGTTGTGCCGCTTCCTACTATTGTGAATGTCCGGCTGCGCATCCAGTTTCCGGCCTATACCCATCGCCCACTCCAGATCATCAATGCGCCCACAGGCAGCTTTACCGCTCTCAAAGGCTCGCATGTTCAGGTGAGCGCTACCACCAATACTCCGTTACGCTCCGCCCTCTGTTATCTTAACGGAGTACCATCCGCTTGGCATATCGCCGGCAAAACACTCTCCGGTGCTTTCAATGTGATGCAGAACGGCACCTATCGCTTCATCCTAACCGACCAGCATGGCTTTACGAATCCCAATAGCCCCACCTATACCATTCGTATGGAGCGCGATCAGCCTCCCTCTGTTCAAATACAGCGACCGGCCACCGACCTTGATCTCGTACCCAACGGCTCACTGCCACTGGTGGCCCACGCCTCCGATGACTTCGGTATAGACCACATGGACTTGAACTACCAGAAAGCACATCAAGACCCGACGCAGCTCTCAACTGCATTGCCAAAGGGAGCACCCTTTCATCAACTCCCACTGCCAGGGCCTACCGGTGCCCCCTCGGCCGACATTCGACTCCGCTGGCACCTGGCAAGTATTCAGCCGCATGTGGGCGATGTTATCACCTATAATGTAAGCGCCACCGATAACGATACGGTAGATGGCCCCCACACGACAACCTCGCTCTCCTATCATATCCATATTGTTAGTGTGCCCGAAATGCAACAGAGGCTGAAGGAGGCACTCGACGAAGAGCAGCACGCGCTTGAGGAGTTACGGCGCACGCAAAACGAAGCCCAACAACAAACCCAGCAAGCCCGCATTCATCCCACCCCCGATCGCATCGCACGGGCAGCTCAAACACAGATGGCCACCGCCGAACAGGCTCGGTCTTTAGCGCAAGAGGTTCAGAACCTCACCCAGCAGCTTCAAAATAACGAGATGGCCACGCCCTCTGAACTCAACCGACGCCAACAGGCGGCAGACGCCCTGCAAGCTCAGGCCAACCAGAAAATGCCCAACACAGCCCAAACACTCCAGCAAGCGGAATCGGCCAAAGCACTACAGCGTCTCGATAACCTCAACCAAGCCGGTCGGCAACAAAATAGCATTCAAAAAGATCTCGATCGCATCCAGCAACTTCTTTCGCGCACCCCTTCGGCCGATCAGCTAGCCCAAAAAGCGGCCTCCCTCGCCCAGCAACAACAGCAACTCGCCGATAGCTCTCGGGCCATCGCGGAAGACCTTCGCTCAAATAACAAAACGATGGCACCCGAAGATAAGATGGGACTGCAGGTTGAACGTCAACAGCAAGCGCAGGTTAACAAAGAGACCCAACAGCTGGAGCAGCAACTGCGGCGCGCGGCGCAATCCGCCCAAGAACGAGGCGATCAACAGACCGCCCAGGCGCTCAAACAGGCAGAAGAAGCTCTTAAACAGGGTCAAGTGCACTCCAACCAACAACAGGCTCAGCAAAATCTTCAACAAAACAACCCGCAAAATGCGGCCCCGCACCAAGATCGCGCCGCTCAAGCGCTTCAAAAGGCCGCAGAGGCCGCACAGCAGGCCGCGGGACAACAGAACCAAATGACTTCTGCCGAGCAGCTCGAGCAGGAGGCACAGCGCCTCCAGGAGCTAGCCCAGCAACAACGACGTGTGGCTAACCAGATTCAACAGCACCCCGATTCCTCTCAAAGCCATACTTTGAGCCGCCAAGAACAACAGATACAACGCCAGGCGCAACAAGCACAAAACGCCCTACAAGGCGTGCCCCAAGCCCAGCAAAACCTACAAAATGCCCAACAGAACCTTCAGCAATCGGGACAACAGCTTCAGCAAAACCGGCCACAACAAGCCCAGTCGCCAGCTAATCAGGCGGCACAAGACCTTCAAAAAGCGGCTCAGAACGCCCAGAGAGCAGCCCAACAACTCCGGCAAATCCAAGCGGCTCAACAACTTGCCGAAAAGGTGCAGGAGCTTGCCCAACTGCAACATGGCCTGCTCGATACGACCCGTCGTCTCGATAAGGCCGCCCAACAAGGGAACCTCGACAGCAACGATATGCGTGAACGGCGGCAAGTTGGCGCCCGTCAAGAGGACGCCGAAAACCAAGCCAACGAACTGGCCGGTAAATTCCCCTCGCCCGCGTTTCAGCGTGCCATGCGCATGGCTGCAGGCCAAATGGATAAGGCAAGCAAAAATCTGAATCAGGATGAACCAAACACCGGAACTTCAACTCAACAGGCCCAAGAAAACGCGGCTCGTACTCTCGATGCCATCGCGAAAGCTCTGCAAATGCAAGCCCAAAATAGCAGCGGTCAGCAACAGGCCGATCAACAAAACGGCCAAGAGGGAGCGAACGCGGCCCAGCAGGATGAGATGGCAGAAACTCTCGGTGAACTCATGTTAGGTCGCTCTCTCCAGAACCAACTTCGCCAAGAAACAGGCCAACTCGACAGGGAGCGCGCTCAACGGCCAGACCACTCCTTAACCCCTCAACAACAGCAACAGGCGGAGCATCTCGACCGAGGGCAGCAGATGACCGAAGAGATCACCAACGAGGCAGCGCAACACCTTCAGCAGATGCCCGATGCGCAAAGAGCCGCACAGCAAGCGGGGCAGCATATGCAACGTGCTGAACAACAGTTGAGCCAAAAACAGACAGGTCGGCCCACCCAGGAGCAACAAGACCAAGCCCTGCATAACCTTGATCAGGCCATACAACAAGCACAGCAAGCCTTACAACAACAGCAGCAACAGCAACAGGCCATGCAGCAAGCCATGCAAGGTGCCCCACGCCCCATGCAACGTCCGGGCAGCCAGCCACAAATGCAGCCCTTCACCCGCCTTGAGGGCGTTCAGCGTGGAGCCCTCTTCAGCCCCAATATGCTGGCGGGTAAGCCTTCCCTCGATCCGCGCGCCCAACGAGCGCTCCAACAAGGCCGACGCGAGAAAATCCCACCCGAGTTTCAAGATTTTGTCTACCGTTACTACGAGAGCCTTGCGGAGAAAAAAGGGAAATGAAGCGCCGTTTATGGAGTGCGCTCTTCATGGCTTTCCTTCTCTTTCTAACAGCCGCACCTGCATTCGCCGGCCAGCAGCGAACAAAACGTCCTGTATCGCCCTGGGATGTCGAAGCGCGTCTCTACCTCGGCACGCCGCAATCGGAGCGCGCTGTGGAACGTGGCCTTAAATACCTGGCCGCTCAACAGATGCCCGACGGCCATTGGGCTAGTGGAGGCTACCCTGAGGACGTGGCCATCACCGGCCTTTGCTTGCTCGCCTTCCTTTCCGCCGGTTACCAACCCGGCCGCGGCCCCTACGGCACCAACCTCGATCTAGCCGTGGATTGGCTCGCCAAACAGGTACAAATGAGCGGACAGTTCGCCCCACCTGGCCTTATCCGTAGCGCCAATGGCGGCCCTCCCATGTACGGACACGGATTTGCTCTACTTGCTCTCGCCGAAGTCTATGGCATGACTCGCCTACGCGGCCTCAAACCGAAACTGGAAGCCGCCATTCGACTCCTGGAAGATACGCAAAACCAAAACGGCCAACCCTGGCTCGATGGGGGCTGGCGCTATATGCCTCGCCCAGGCGATGCCGACCTGTCTGTCACGATCGTCGAGTTTATGGCTCTTAAGGCCTGCCAAAATGCCGGCCTCGCCGTCTCCCAAGAGACCCTCAATCGCGCTATCGGCTATATTCGCCGTGCTGCCAACCCAGATGGTGGCTTCAGCTATCAAATCGGTCAAAATCAATCCAACGTTGCTCGGACCGGTGCCGGTGTGCTTGCCCTCTATCTCTCTCATCTTAGCAACACCCCAGAATGTCAAAATGGCCTTCGTTATCTCGCCGAACATCCTCTTGATGCGCGCAACTTCTGGCTCTATCGAGAACACTTTCACTATGCTATCTACTATGTAACTCAAGCAGCCTACCAAGAGGGCGGTACGCTTTGGCGCACTTGGTATCCTTCCATTCGCGACGAGCTTGTCCGTACCCAAAATGCAAACGGAAGCTGGGAAGATACCCCCTTTGGCTCCGATGCGGGTGGCGTCTACGCCACCGCAATGTCCATTCTCGTACTTCAAGTCCCAGCCGGCTTATTGCCGATATACCAAAAATAGGTCGCATGGTGATGGTGATGAGGTTCTTCAAGCTATTCCACATCGCTCAGATCGCTGCAGTCATCCTTTGCCCTCCGGCCTGTCTCAGAGCGATTTCTGCACCACCTTCACCACCGAATCCGTCGCAGGCGAAGGTCTCTTCCACCAAAGCGCCTCCTATCGAAAAGATCACAGATAATCTCTACCGACTCGGCACCCTGCTTATAGATATGAAAGCACACACCTTAACGTGCCCCGGTGAGATCAATATGGATTCAGGGGATGTGGAATATCTCGCCGTCACCCCTATGGGAAAGACTTACGAAAGCCTCCTCCGGCTCGACGTTAGACCTCTCTACCTTCAGGTAGGGCTTCTGCTGCTAGGCCTCGAGCCGAAAAACGTGCTGCAATATCAAGGCGACCCCACGTCACCCCAAGGAGATCCGGTGGATATCCTTGTGCGTTGGGAAGACGGCAACGGCAAAGAACACGAAGCCCGTGCAGAAGACTTTCTCATGGAAGGTTCTAACAACAGCCCAATGCCCCACCATCCTTGGGTCTTCACAGGTTCTCGTATTTTGCCGGAAGGCTTTGAGGCCGATCTCTGTGGCTCACTCGTGGCAGTTTGGCACGACCCCGCCGCTATTTTAGATAACCCTATGCACGAAATCCAAAACGACTGGATGGTCAATCCTGCCAAAACTCCACGAAGAGGCACTTCCGTGCGAGTCATTTTCAAAGCGCTCCATGTTCCTAACCAGACCCATCCGGATAAGAAGCCTTAGATTCCCCCGCTTTCAGGCCCTTGTAGCCGTCGTAAAGCGCCAATGGCGTGGACGTGCCTGGTGGTGGGAAGTAAGCACGGCCTTGCTGCTCTTTGGCCTGTTTCTTCTCATCGCGGTGGGGCTTCAAAAAACATGGCTAGAAACTCCGTGGCAGCATACCAGCAGCACAGGAGATCGTTGGGGACACTGGCTACAACAATGGGCCTCTGCAGCCTTTGTCGCCTCTGCTGTGCTCCTTCCCTTATCCGGAGTCACCTTAGGCGCTTATGCCCAGCCAGCCGCCATCGAGACCTCCGATTTTAAAGCTGCGCTGCTCACCGACCTTACCCCGTTTGAACTTCTTGCTGGTCGTCTTTTCGCCCGTCTTCGTGTTCCTGTTCTCTGCTGGCTTTGCAGCCTCCTGTTCTGGAGCTGTTTACAGGGTGTACTCCATCCGCTACCCGATATCCGCATATTCGGTGTCCTCAAAGCCCACCTGATTCTTCTTTCCACCCTGTTTCTGTTCGGCGCCATAGGGTGCCTCGTGTCAGGGAAATCGTCGCCCGGGCGCTCCACAACCCGTAGCCTCATTGTAGGCTATACGCTCTTTTTGCTTCTCACTACCGATCTCTTCCTGTTCAACCCCATCCTAAATACCATGCAAAACCCCACGTCTTCCATTGTCATGCTACTCTTCATGAACCCTGTGGTGGCCGTCACCACCCCCATCAAATTCGATCTCTTGCGTACCCAGTGGGTTTACGACCACACCATCGCACCGGACTATCCTTTTCAATACCCTCGCTGGCCTTACCAAATGCTTGTTTTTCTTGGCCTAACCCTCCTCTTACTTCTCATCGCCCAAAAACGCTGCGCGAAAGCCTATCTTTCTTAACTTCCGGCTTCAAACACTGACGAGCTGGTAAAAGCATGTGCCTTCTCGGGGCTTGGCTTGGCAACACTCGTCTATTTGGCACCTACACCGATCACTTCACTACGGAAACCCTTTACAAGGACATCTTTCCGTGCTAGAATATCAAAAGTAAATAGACGCTACCAACGAAAGGGCATTCCTATGTCAACTCATCACAACGAAACCTCGCGCAATAGCGCAGACAAATATAATCTTCTTATCTGCACTATTGGTGGCAGTTCCGAGCCGATTGTCGCTTCACTGAAGCACTGGAAACCAGAAAGAGTCGTGTTCGTTCCGTCGGCTGAGACTGAGAAATATATCGAGGGAATCAGATCGCTCGCGGAGCAGAATGATTTGAGGATCAGTCCAGGACAATGCGATACGATAGTACTTACCGATGGGCAAGATTTTGCCAGATGCGTAGAAGAACTCCGTGATCTTACCCCATTAGTTAAAGATTGGCTGGAGCGCGGTGATCGGTATCAGGCCGTCGTAGACTTCACAGGAGGCACGAAATGCATGGCAGCCGCGCTAGCTCTACAAGCTCGCGACTGGCGTTGTATCTTCTCCTATGTGGGCGGGGCACAACGTACGAGCAATGGTGTTGGCATTGTTGTATCCGGCAAGGAACAAGTGCTTCACACTAGCAATCCATGGGATGCTCTCGGGTTTCAGACAACAGAACGCTTCGCCGTGCTCTTCGATCAACACGCATTTGCTGCTGCAGCAGAAGTAGCTAAAGTCGCGCGGAATAACACATCTTCTCCATCTCTGAAACGAGAGTTGAATGCCCTCTGTCAATTGGCCGAAGCGTATGACGCATGGGATCGCTTCGACCATAAGCAAGCCCTCTCCAAACTTCAAGAGGCCATGAGGGCCATAAACGATCTGGCAGCAGCACTACCCTCCCTGAGATCACACACACTAGAGCGCCTCTTCGATTCACATTACCAAATACTTCAACAGCTGGCAAGCGATCCTTTACCAGATCAACAGCACATCAAAGACCTCGTATCGAATGCCAAACGCCGAAAAGAGGAAGGCAGGCTTGACGATGCCGTCGCTCGGCTCTATCGCGCCGTCGAAGCCCTTGCCCAGCTAGCATTGAAAGAGCGCCACCAAATCCCTAATACAAAAGCCGTTCCCCTGAGCAGCATTCCAGAACCCTTACGCTCAGAATGGGTTAATCGAACCAGGGAAGGAAAAGTCATGCTTGGCCTCCGAGATGCATATGCCCTTCTAGATGTACTTGGGGATGAGTTGGGAGCAAAGTTCAAGAGCCTCAAACTTGACGGAGATGAAACACCATTAACGGCTCGCAACGAGTCTATCCTTGCTCACGGCTTTACACGGGTCTCAGAAGAAGTCTACTGGCAGCTCTGGACTGCAACGCTTCAGCTAGCAGAACTGGATGAGGAAGCATTTATCACATTCCCAAAGCTACAACCAACTCACTAGACCCACACATAGCGACAGGAGTAGGCTTTTGTAAAAAAGCTCGCGCTGTACTTCCTTCACGAGAATATCATCCACGCAAGAGTGGCTACTGCACCAACATAGGAAGGATGCATCGTTTCGCGGTATCGCTCTATAGCCTATTCAATCGCCACATCAGGCGCCGGCCCTGGCGATCTCGCTCCCATCCCTGCATCGCCTTGCCTGAGGAGTCAATATACCCCTCCACTTGGCGCACGCGCCCTCCACCAGCCGGAGAAACGATCTTTAGCACCACCACATTGCCGTTCAACCGTCCCTCCACACGAGCCATACCATGCCCAGAAAGCCCCTCTACCCGCCCCACGAAACGGTTTGCGCCCAGCGCATAGAGTCGCACCTTTACCCGTTGCCCTCCAAGAACTCCCTGCCAACGGCCCGCCAGCGTTACCGCAGCCCCCTCTCCTTTGTTTGTCCAAACCCATCGCTGCACAAAGGTGGGGTTGGAAAACACCGTCTTCTGAGCCACCAATGCCATCAAGGCAATCAAGGCTAAAATACCCGCTGTCCCAATACGCCACAAACGCCGCAACTCTCCCATCTCCGGCAAAACCCCTTTGAGAAATCCCGCCACTATAGTCCCCCCAATGGCCCCGATCACTCCCCATGCCAAAGCCGGGACAGCTATGCCGAGAAAGCAGAAAGCGCCCGCCACCGTGTCGCCAAGAGAGACAAAAAGTAGCGCAGAGAGCGCCGCCCCAAGCGCTAAATAGCGTAAGCCTAATAGGGTCGCCTGCTGAACCAACACAATCCATGATACGGAACCATGCAGGCTAATTAGCGGCACATGAAACAGAAAACTTAACCCGCCAATACAGAGCAAAATGCAGATTAACGAGACCAACATGGAGATGGGAAACAGCAGCCACTGTGCTTTTCCAAACATCCCTAAAATCCGGTAGATAATCAAAAGAACCCCCACATCTAAAATCGCTCCTAACACCGTGTAGGGAGCCACAAACGGATAGAAATAGACAGGCGACCAGTTGCTTATTACCGGATCGTACCAGAGCGAACTTCGCGCCGGGAAGAGAAATAACGGGTTCCAACGTTCTCCACCCGGCAACCAAAACGAGAGAAGGCCCCGCAGCACCAAAAGACTCCCACCTCCGAAGGCAGCCGCTTTTACCAGAGATCGCCAATGCACCTCCGTTTGGGGTGGTTTTGGCGGGGCATCAAGTAGGGCTAATATGCCTCGAGGAGTTAAACGATCGCGTGGGTTCTTCTCTAAACAGCCCGACGCAATCGTCCGAAAAGGCTCCGGCAACCGATGGAGATAAGAGGGCGGTAAGTGCAAAACCGCATGGATTTTCTCCTCAATGCTTTGCCCTTCGAAAGGCAGATGCCCCGTAAGCGCCTCCACCAGCACCACGCCCAACGACCAAATGTCCCATGCCGGAGTTACGTAGTTGCGAAATGCCTCCGGCGGCGCATAGGCGGGGGTGCCCATCACGGTAGTTGCCGTAGTCATATCCCCTCGTGGCCCTAGCTCGCGCATCAAACCTAAATCGGCAAGCTTCCACCTTCCCTCACACCACAAAATATTAGCCGGTTTTACGTCCCGATGGACCCAGTGTTCCGGACGTTCGTGAAGGTAGAGCAGAACATCGCACATCTGTCGCAACAGCGTCTCTGCCTCCTCAGGTGTCAGCAGCCCACGCTTCAGTCGTTGCTCCAGACTTTCATCGGCACGCTCCATCACCAAATAGAGCATGGAAATCGTCTTACCTTGAAAAGAGTATGTGAACTGCCCGGGAGCGAAATAGCGGATGAGATTGGGATGATGAAGCGTTGTGGAGGTTTGCAACTCGCGCAGCTGCTGTTCTCTTTGCTCCTCCGCAACCCGAAAGAGCTTCACCACCACCTCACGCAGAGCACGACCCGCAACCACCTCGTCCGCTAAGAAAACAGCACCGTACCCCCCAACTCCTATCCGTTGGCGAAGATGGTACTTTCCGTCTAAAACCTGTCCTTCGAATAAGTCCCAAAAAAGATCGCTCATATCTCTAGAAAGAGGCCTGCTTCCCCCTCTTTGCACATAATAACACCAATCAAGGAATTTTTCAAATGCTTTCCTGAAGACAGCGCCGCCAAAGCGACCTATACCACACGACGCAAAATCCCCAAAGCGGCAGCATCAACAAGGCGGTGCCGAAGTGCGCGTGCACCGAAAGGTAGTTGTGATAGTACGAGAGGCTATGCTGATGACTTAAAAAGTCGAAATGCTCTCCGTTGAACGGCCAGAGATAGTAGTAGAGCAGCAACGTCACCCCGGCCAACACGGTGTAGAAACGCAGCCAGCTGAGGTCGGCCAGTACGGCAATGGGAACGATCCATTCAAAATGTTGTTGCCCCGCATGAGGAGTAAAAACATAGTAGTTCGCAATCGCCAAACAGACTAATTTCCCCATATCCGCACGCCTTCGCCAAAAAAGGAGATAGATCAGCAGCCACCCTAAATAGAGCAGCTTACGGATAATCCAGCCGTTGAATGCGCGCCACCACGGCCAAGCAGGAAACAGATTTGCCGTGCTTGCCAACCCCCAATCTCCGATATCTCCCCGATAGTGCACGACATCGTGCAGAATTACATGCGGCACCTGCAGGTAGAGTATCCAGAGGCTAATAGCCGATGGCAGCAGCACAATCATGAGAAATAAAAGTCGTCGCCACCACCCCTGGAATCGCGGCAAAAAAAAGCGGTGCTAACACTCCTGGCCATGTACGTGCAAGCACCCCTAAAGAGAGCCACAAGGAAGTAACAACCGGGAAGCGCCCTTCAGAAGAATGGCGTTCAAATGCAAGAACCGCCAGTAAGGTAAACAAAGCGGGAATGCAATCGAACTGCCCATGTACCGCACAAGTAAAGATAGCCACAGGGTTAAGAATGTACCATAGTGCTCGCCGGAAAGCCATCTGAGGACTCTCAGGATTCCTGAAAAAGAAGTAGAAATAGAGAGCGAACCCCACGGCTACATCGCAGATAATAGCCGGTAACTTAACGGCGAAGTAATCGGGCAGATGGTACACCGTCTCCAATCGGCCGGCCCACAACAGAAGGGTGGGCCAAAGGGGTGGCCAGTTCAGTTTGTGGGTAAGGTAGGGGTTTTTGCCCATACCCTGATACATCAATACCGTGCGCCACGCGCCCACATCGTAAGAGCCATAAATAAGATAGGCCGGCACAAGCCGAATAGCGAAACCCAGCACGAGAAGCAGCAAAACATAAAACCCACTCTTCCCCTCTAGGGCAGTACGCCACCGCGTCTCGTCCTGACGTGTACTCTCGCCCTCATGCTCTACAGAGACGGCGCGAAGAGATGTATCCTCACCGTGAGTCATGTGCTCTATCTATAAGCGCAGATCTTTAGCTAGAAGCGCAGATCTTTAGCTAGTTCAGACTATCCTTGAGAAACTCTTGCCAGTTCGAGTCGGTGAGGTTGATGGGCTTTAAGACTTCCTGTTTCTCTTTATAACCCTGCTCTGCATTAAGCCTCTCTATATCTTCCAATAAGCTCATCTGCCCTTTCAACCACAAAATCTCATGCTCGATCCGCTGTGCGGTATCGGTTAGCTCCAGGAGAATCTGTTTCTCTGCGGCGTCCTGCAACAACACCGAAGCGGCGCAAAAGGAAAGCGTCACCGGATCGCCAGGCAGTTGCACCGGCGGCAGAACCTCTCCGGAACGTGTGGCCAACATCTCTAAATAGCGCACAAAAAGGGCTGCGAGTTTTCCCATTAACGGTGCTATTCGCCGAGAGTCGTAAGGCCTATCTTCAAGCAACTCGGCCTTGCCGACTAAATAAGGCAGATCGGCCTCCGTGTATTCTAGCAGTCGAAACCGATATCGTCCGGCTACTACCAGATTCATCCGGCCATCTTCAAAGCGTTCCATGCCAAGTATCTGGGCTGTACACCCCACATTAAAAGGAACGGCAGGCGCGCCTACCTCATCCCCCTCTCGAATAAGCACCACGCCGAATGGATTTCCCTGCTGCAAGCAGCGTTCGATCATCACCTTATAGCGTGTCTCAAACACATGCAGCTGCAGCGGCATATGAGGAAATAGTACCGTATGCAGTGGAAACAGCGAGATATCGAAAATCTTCTTGTTCTTATCAATTTCCATCTACTTGCCCTTTACTGATGCCTTTCGTATCTTGTAAGCAGGTCGGCAAGGGTCTTTTCACACGCGTTTATCACCGCCTTCTCCCTCTCCCCGCCCAGTTCACTTGCGTGATAGAGAGCTAGCGCCGTCCGATAGTGGAACAGCGCCCTTTCTAAATTTTCGAGGGCCTCAGCGTGCAGCCTCCCTAAGGCCTGGTGGCACTCCCCCATCGCGAAGAGATGAATCGGCGTGGCGGGAGCAGCCGCATAAAGCTCTATCGCCCTCTCATAGCGGGGCAATGCCTCAAGCGCATAGCCACGTCGAAACAGGGTTGTCGCGATTCGCATACAGAGATAAGCCTGCTCCGCCTCCGTATCACTTCTCAAAGCGAGCAAGTCCAACTGATGCTCATAATGCACGAGCAAAAGGGCCAATCTCCCGAATGGATGCCCCTCCAGAGTGCGGCAGCAGACCACGGCCCGATGAGCACATTGCTTCATGCGTTCCTGTGAGTCAGGCTGATCCGCCAACAGCCCCCACACGTCCGTGGCCTCCTGGTAGGTACGAGCGGCCTCGGCCGGTCTATCTTCGCGTTCAAGCCACTCAGCACAGAGCGTGCACGCCTCCGCTCTGGCACGCCGCCACAGTTCATTAGGTTCCAAGCCCTCACCTTCAGCTAAACGCTCCGCCTCGGCATAGCGTAACAAGGCGAGTTGAAGCAGCCGCACACTTTCACGGTTGCCCCCAAGCGCTCGAATGGCGCGTGCCTCTTCGGTTAGGCGAAGAGCCTCCTGATGCTGTTGTTCTGCAGTCGCCATCGGTTACTCGCATCGGCGCAAAAGCGCCACGAAAAAGGCATCGAGGTCGTGCCGATGAGGCCAAGTACGCACATAATCTCCTGCACATAACGCCTCAAGAGGCGGCATATCCTCCGCATGCCTCGAGGCGTTCCTTCGTTTATCAGCCGATTCTTTCTCGGCTAAATCCGCAGCGTTCTTCCAAGCCTCCCTCAGCGCCTCTAAAACCGGCTCCTTGCGAAAACCTCGGCCTGCCGGAGTGCTTAGGAACCACTCTACCACCTCTTCGTTCTGCTGTGGCTCGAAAGCACAGGTAACGTAAACGATCCGACCCCCCGAAGCCACCAGCGAAGCCGCCTCCAATAACAGATTTCGCTGTATCTGTGAAAATTCCTCTATGCACACCTCGCGCCACCGAGCGTCGGGACTCCGGCGCAGAACACCACTGCCACTACAGGGCGCATCGAGAAGAACACATTGTGTCTGGCTGCGTATTTGTTCTATTCTACGCCAGCTCCTCCCCCGGTGTTGCCACTTACCTGTTTTATCTGCTTCTACCAAGAGGGGTTCCACACAGCGAATCTGGGCATGCCGTACACGCTTCACCAACTCCTTAAGCCGCCCCTCATGCACATCTATCGCCAGGATACGCCCCCTGTTCCTCATCAATGCCCCTAAAACAAGCGTTTTCCCCCCACCTCCGGCCCCAATCTCGACCACGGTATCGCCCGGCCTCACACGAGCTAGAAAGGCGCTCAGCTGGCTCGCCTCCTCCTGAATTTCAAACCATCCCTCTCGATAACCGGCCAACGTGTAAACGTTGGCCCCAACAGGCGCATAGACTCCCCAAGGGGACCAGGGGGTTGGCCTAAGATCAGAGTGCACCTTCAGAAACTCCGCTCGCGACACCAGCAGAGGATTTACCCGAAGGATCGTTGGGGCCCGCCGATTGAAAGCCTGAGCAGCACAAATGGCTTCCTCCGGAGGAAACAGCTGAAGAAGCGACCGGGCAAGCGAGTCGGGAAAAGAGAGCACATAACGAATGTAGTCCTCCGGGACATCCGGTGTGGGCATGGCCGCAACGGCCGCCTGCAGGCGCTCTTCCTCAACAATGGCTTGGAAATGAGGGGGTCGGGTTGAAACAGGGGCCAAACTTAAGTGCAACTGCAACAGAGTGTCTGGGTTCTCTGCTAGTGCTAACCGGCTCAACAGCCACTGATACTTACGTCGAAAACGGATGGCATCGAAATAGTGCCCGGCACACCACCTACGTTCATGCGCATTCAAATAACGCCGAGCGCGGAATTCGCTATTGGCAAGTCTGTCCGCCGGAGTATGGGCTTTGCTACTCTCCCAAGCCGAATAAATCTCTCTTAGGGCTTGCCACGCTCTGTCCGTGGCACCGCGCTCTCGCTGTTCCTCACGAAAGGGAGTCATGCACGCTGTCAGCGGGTCAGTGCCACGATCTTTTCCGCCGCTTCGGGCATCGTCGCGGCCGGTGTAATGCCCTCCTGTGCCAGAATAGCCGCTCCCTCTTCGGCTCGTGTGCCGGCCAAACGCACAACCAAAGGCACCTTCACTTCCAGCGAATTCTTGGCCATCACAATGCCTTTGGCAACCTCGTCGCAACGCGTGATCCCGCCAAAAATGTTGATTAAAACACCGCGAACCTGCGGGTCGGAAAGCACAATGCCCAAACAGGTCTTCACACGTTCCGACTGCGCCCCGCCACCAACATCCAAAAAGTTTGCCGGACGCCCGCCCGCTCTTTGAACCGCATCCATGGTCGCCATCGTTAACCCGGCGCCGTTGCAGATAATTCCCACCTCCCCTTTAAGTCGCACATAGGCGATATCGAGACGATGGGCCTGTGCCTCCAAGGGGTCTTCCTCGCTCTCCTCGGCAAACGCGGCCAGATCGGGATGCCTGAAGAGGGCGCTGTCGTCTATCTCGATCTTGGCATCGGCCGCCACCACTTGCCCCTCCTCGGTTACCGCCAACGGATTGATCTCGGCCAAGGACGCATCCACCCCAACAAAAGCGTTCAAAAGTCCACGGAGTGGGCTAACTAAACGATTCACCAAAATAGGGTCTAACCCCGCCTTATAACAGGCCTGCCTAATCTCAAAGTCGTGAGGCCCCTCCAATGGATCAATGGGAAGGCGTACCACCGCTTCTGGCTCCTCTGCGGCCACCGCCTCGATATCCATCCCACCTCTAGCGCTCACTATAAGCACATTGCGTTTGCTAACCCGATCGGGCACAACCCCCGCATATATCTCCTGCTGAATGCGTATCGGCTCCTCGATGAGAAGCTTCTCTACCTTCAATCCCTCCGGCGCCTGGTGAGTCTTTAAAAGCATGCCCAACATCTGTCGGGCCAACGTCTCACCCTCCTCCGGGGAAGAGGCAATACGGATGCCACCGGCCTTTCCACGTCCTCCCGTGTGTACTTGGGCCTTCAATACCCCCTTCCCGCCTAACTGCGCAACCTTCTCACGCACCTCCTCCGGCTTAAACGCCACGCCGGCGTTTCGTGGAATAGGAACTCCGTAACGTGCCAAAACCTCTTTCGCCTGATGTTCGTGTATCTTCACCTCACTACTTCCCTTCTATTGAAAAGAATTAGGCGCTGCTCGCCCTACGCGAAACCAAACGCATGTCTACTAACACGAAACAGTAGTAGAGCAGCGCCAACAGCGCCACTCCCAGCACCCCGAGCGTTATCCCATGAGAACGAGGCACTATCCACAGCAGAACGGCAAGGAGAATGGCATCTATAACGAAATAGATAAGCCCCTTCACGGTCTCCCCATAATACCAATGTCCAAGCCCAGGGAGAAGCGCCGAAAGCAGCAGCCCCACAAAGGGATGCTTCTCGACATCCTCGGTGATCACCGCGCCCCAATCCTGCTGCTTCACCAACAGATCGCCGAACTTTTTCTCTGCCGAGGCGCGCTGCGGGTCTGCTAGCGTGGCCCGATAGTAGGCTGCCATCGCCTCATCCACCCGCCCAAGTCCCTGGAGAATATCTCCTAGCAACTCCAAACCCAGAGCATCCTTTGGGTTTTTCGTTAAGGCTTCTCGACACTTGGCCTCTGCCTCTCGGTAACGCTCCCTCCGACGCAAAAGCTCGGCCTCACGCTGAAGGCGTTCGGCCTCATACTTCTCTTGTAAGGTTGCCTCACGAAAGTCGGGCAAGCCCAAATCTATCTTCTTAACCGCCTCCGCCTGAGCCTCAATCTTCTTTGCGATAAGCTCGCTTAGGGAGACTTCGGCCCCGGTGCTCCTAGCTAAGTCGGCCCCAGCAGGAGACACGCCGCCAGCGCTAGGCCCGCTCATTTCTAAAAGTTTTTTGGCCTGCTCTGGCGTTATGCCCTGCTGTATCATCTCCTGGGCGACCTCCAAAACCCGCTCATCAATTGACGGCGAAGCCTTCATCTCTGTCCCCGGCAACGGTGGCATCGCTTGGGTTCGCTCGGCATTATTCGACGGAGTCTTGGTGTTGTGTTCTTCGTTGGGACTCATGTTGCCCCTCCAGTAGCCTCTCTATGGAGATGCGCGGTGCGGCCGACCAGAACGACTCGATGTCGTAAAAAGCCCTCTGCTCAGCAGCCATAATGTGCGCCACGACATCTCCGTAATCCAGCAATATCCAGGTGGCCTCCTGATACCCCTCGATCCGCAACTTCCGCAGACCGCGCTCTTCCATCTTCTCCTCCACCTTATCGGCAATAGCCCGAATCTGAATGGAAGACTTCCCGGTGCAGATGAAAAAGTAGTCTGCGATAATCGTGAGGTCGCGCAGGTCTAGAGCCACCATCTCCTCCGCCTTCACGGAATCGGCGGCGTTGGCAATGACCCGTAACTTCTCTTCGGCTGTAACAACGTCCGTTTTTTTCATAAAAGCCTTTCCGGTCTGCTAATATAGACGCCCTTTCCTCTTCACTCGTTCCTCACTTATAAAGCCGGTGTTTGCGGATATACTCTACCACACCGTCCGGCGTTAGGTAGCGAATCGGCAGGTTATGGCGAACCCGATGACGCAATTCGGTGGAGGAGATGTCGAGCATGGTGGAACCGAGCAGCAGAATGTTTTCTAGATACTCTAGCGGTAAGCGGTCTCGCAGACGATTGAGCGAATATCCTGGGCGGGCCGCGGCAATGAATCGTGCCATCCGCATCACATCCTGATGCCGATGCCAAGTTAATAGATCGCAGACAGCGTCAATGCCGGTAATGTAAAAAAACTCATCCTGTGGGTACTGCTCACGCAAACTGATCAAAGTATCTATCGTGTAGGACACGCCGCCCCTATCAATCTCGATGGGAGAGCACTCGAAAGCCGGATTCCCATGGATGCCGATGACCGTCATCGCATAACGATGCTTTGGTGGCGTGATCTCCTCGTTTTTCTTGTGCGGAGGAATGCCGGCCGGCACAAAGAGAATTTTATCTAACCGAAAGCGCACACGCGACTCTTCAGCCACAAAGAGGTGCCCATAATGAATCGGGTCAAAGGTGCCTCCGATAATTCCAAGCCGCATGACCCCTTACCCACGCTCCAACGCTGCGATGGCACGGTCGTTGTTTGTAGGTTTCACAGAGAGCAGACACATGCCGCTTTGATCGATGAGAACCCGCGATAGATAGGTTTTAATCCCAAAACTAATATTTGTTACAGGGTTGTTCCCCGCCTCTTGCTCCAACAATCGCCATGGCAACACCACCGCCAAGTGACGCCCATCCACATTCACCCACCCGCCTTCTGGCAATGCCTGGTTGGCCACAGGAAGCTTTAGACGGAGAGCGGTTGCCGCCGAGCGTCCCCCTTCACCAAACGCTCGCAGCTGTAATACGTAGCGATAACGAGCGCTGACCGGTTGGCAGAACTCCAAATCGAGGCAAAGCGTTTCACCTCTCCGACACGCACAAGCCGACCGCAGATCGGCCCCTCCCTCCAGCGTACGCAGAAGATTATCACCGACTGCATCGAGAAAAACGGGTGGCGTTCTCTGCCACCAATGCTCCACATTGCCCGCCGACGCAAGCTGTGGATGCCCATTTAACTGCGGCAAAGCCTCCGCAGGTAAAACACCGAAAAGCTCGGTCCGACGCGCAAAGGAGGTGAGGAAACGCGCCATCATCATCGTTTGACTATGGTAAGCCTCGATCCCCTCCAGTTTTCGGCGCTCCTGCACTTCGGTGAGAGGCAACGACATCCATAGGGTACCGATATGCAGCATACCTCGTGGCGGAATAAGCGGAAACGTTAAGCCGATGCCTTGAGGCTGCGGCCAATCGCCACGATGCACCAGATAGTGCACCAAGAGCGCCCGACCGGCCCAATTTGCCGTACTCGGCTGCCCACCTAACTCCTCAAGCGCTAGCGACACGAAATAGGAGGCTGCCCGATGGTCGGGATGATCCTCTTGTGGATCGGTAACCGCAATAAGGTTAGGCCGAAAAGCGCGCATGGCCTGCTCTATGATCTTCAAAAGCTCACTGCCACAGTAGGGTGCGTGGGGATAGAGCGCTTTCGAGTAGGGCACCCTATCTGCCCGTGTGTACGGAGAGGTGTAGAGCCGTTCTGGTGTCCAGAAATCAAGCCAGAGTCGCTCTAGGCCTTGATCGGGATATCCAAGAAAGAGGACATTTTTAGGCGAAAGCCCCAGCTTAGAGAGCGCCACCAACGATTCCTGCTGACGATGGGAGGCAAACTGGAGGAAATCCGCCGGCCCCACGCGCATCTTGTGTGTATCGCACTCCACCGCGGTACGAAACCCATCCCCATTGGTTAGAATGATGACCTCCACCTTCCCCCCAGCCGCAAGAGTCTGTTGTATAAGCCCGGCACATCCTAATGTCTCATCATCCGGATGAGGCGCAAATACCAGAAGACGTGTTTGGGCGGTTGGCGCCGACATGCGAGGCAGATGCAACTCGGAGAAATCCGTATTGGCCTCATGTTCATGCCAAAGGAGGGCTAAACAGACCCCACCCATATAAACGCAGGGTAAGGCGATAAGCATAAGTAGGTAGCGCACATAGGGGCGCATCCGCTGTATGGGGTTCCAAGTCACGCGGGAGGGTTCCTCCAGTTCAACCCATAGGTGTTTCGAGCCGTTAGGCGCCGTTTCACTTTTTACGCCATGCTCAGAAACAACAAAAGCTCTCACCAAGCAGAGACGATAGCGAAGCGGAGTGAGAGGGATTCGAACCCTCGAATGGTCTTTCGACCATTACACGATTTCCAGTCGTGCTCCTTAGGCCAGCTCGGACATCACTCCGTACCGCGTTATCTTATTATACAATACCGCAAGCAGCCTGTCAAACGAACAGAACAGCAGAACGCAAGCCGGATGCTTCCGCAGGAGACGTTGCCAGTGCATCCTAAGCTAGATACCTGCCTTTTCTCAGTCAAACAGAATATGTCAAATCGTCTTTATGCAACGGCGACAAGCGCCCTCACGCTGAGGTTTCCGTTGCACGCTCTACACAATATGGGTAGAATCCCTATGTCATGGAAACCGCAGACACACAGATCGCAGCGCTTCAATCACTTGGCATCGAAGACCCCAAGCGTGCACTCCAACGTCTTACCCATCTCGCCGGTCGGGGGGTTACCGACGATGATCTGGAGCGTCTCTATCCACTTCTGTTTCGAGCGCTTCAAGAAAGCCCCGACCCCAATCGCTCCCTCCTCGCCTTCTGCCGCTGGTTCGAGGCCACCGGCAATCCTCTCGTTTATCTAAACCTCCTCTGTGCCCATCCGGTTGCGCTCGAAATCTTCTGCATCGTTACCGGAAGCAGCCAGATTTTCGCCGATCTACTCGCGCGTCAGCCCGAATGCTTTGAACTGATCGCCGATCCAGGCCAACGAGGCGAGAGTCGCCCAGTCGCAACGCTTACCCGCGAGATTCGCAACCTCGTAGAGGCATGCAGCTACCCCGACCTGAAACGGGAGGCCCTACGACGCTGGAAAGCGCGTGAGATGCTTCGCATCGGTGTGCGCGACCTCGCAGGCATTGCCAGCCTTACAGAGACGGCTCGTGCATTCTCCGACCTCGCCGATGCCTGCCTACAAGCAGCCCTCGACATCGCTTACACCATCTTACCAAAACCAGATCAGAACCCACCGGCCTTCGCCGTCATCGCTATGGGCAAGTTGGGTGGACGCGAACTGAACTACAGCAGCGACATAGACCTGATGTTCGTTCATGCCGACGATCTTCCCGAAACCCTCCTTCTAGAGGATGGAACCTCAATCAATACGCTTGCTTGGCTTAACCGTCTCGCCGAAACCCTTATCAAAACCCTTTCCGAAGAGGGCACGCATGGGCATGTGTTTCGCGTAGATATGCGCCTTCGACCTGAAGGCCGCTTTGGCCCTCTTGTTCGCTCGCTCTCAGCCTATCGTTTCTACTACGAGAACTGGGCCGAGCCTTGGGAGCTACAGGCGCTTATCAAGGCCCGCTTCGTTGCCGGCCATCGAGCACTCGGTGAAGCCTTTCACCGCCTTATCACCCCCTTTGTCTATAACCCCTTCCCGCCTCCCGAATTTATCGCCTCTATCGTGGAAAATAAACGGCGCATCGAGCGCAAATGCGCGCTCGAAGGACAAACGGAAAGCAATATTAAAGTGGGACACGGTGGCATTCGCGACATCGAGTTTCTCGTACAACGCCTTCAGCTTCTTCACGGTGGCAAACTACCCTCTCTGCGCACCCCAAATACCCTCCAGGCACTCCAACGCCTCTATCAAGCGGGCATTCTTCCAAAAGAAACTCATCGCCACCTGGCTGAAGACTATGTCTTTCTAAGAACGCTAGAGCACCGTCTTCAACTGCTCCACGGACACCAAACACAAACTCTTCCCCCTCCCCGCTCACCAGAACGCCTTCGTCTGGCGCGTCGAATGGGTTTTGACTCCTCAGAGGTTTTTGAAACGGAACTGTCCCAACGGCGCGCTCGTGTGCATACCTATCTTCAAAATCTCTTCTATGGGGAAATACCATCCCCAAGACTTCCGGCCACGACGAACACCGATCTGGCAACCCTCCTCGATACCATAGATAGCCCGGCCTCTCAAGCACAGCTCATCCGTCTTCTGCACGATCACGGCTTCCATCACCCGGAAAAGCTTATTCCTCTCCTCCAAATGCCGATGCGAGGAAACGAATATGGCGGTATGCCCCCGGATACCCCCATCGAATTTAAGAACATCGCATCGCGCCTTCTCGAAATGGCGGCTCGTACCCCCAACCCCGACGCCGCTCTCTTCGGCTTCGAGGCCCTCGCCATCGCCGTGCCCAACCGGGCCCAGCTCTATGCTGCCTGCGACGACAGCCCTCAAATGCTGGATAAACTTCTGCGACTGGCCGGAGGTTCCCCTCCATTGTTCCAACGCCTCGTACGACATCAAGAGTGGCTGGAAAACCTTATCAACCCTGAAGAGGAATCGCGCGATTGGTGGCACCCACTGCGAAAAGTAAAAGATTACGGTGCTCAAATAGACGCTTTAGCTACCAATATCGAGAGAAAATGGCTTGAGATCGGGGCACGAGATATTTGGGGCGAAATAGACGTTCTAGAGGTGCAACAACACTTAACACAACTCGCCGAACAGACGCTTCAGATACTTCTGGAACTCTGCGCTCAAGAACTCGCAACCCAAAATCGTGCAGATACCTCACAAGAGCTTGCCTCCTTAGCCGTATTTGGCCTGGGCAAGCTGGGCGGGCAGGAGCTAGGCTACGCAAGCGATTGGGATGTCATCTTCCTTTGTGACGAATCCTGCCTCCGCGATACGGCTCGGTCTCGTACCCTACATCGCATCATCGAGCTTCTGGAAGAGGCTATAACCCATCTCGCCACCCATAATCTGCCGATCACACTTGATTTGCGACTTCGCCCCTGGGGGAAAGATGGGGCGCTTTTCACGAGCCACAAGGCGTTGTATCACTATCATAAAACAAGCGGGGAAATTTGGGAGAAGCAGGCGCTCCTAAAAGCGCGATTCGTCGCCGGTAACTCCAAACAAGGTGCTTATGCCACCCAAGTTCTACAGGCCATTAGTTACCCTAAGCCCTTCCCAAAAACCTACACCGACGCCATGCGTGCCATGAAGCGACGTATCGAAACAGAGCGACTTGAACCACACCTTCGTACCAGCGACCTAAAGCTAGGCCACGGCGGTTTGCTCGACATCGAATGGCTTGCCCAATGGCTCCAGATGCAGCACGGGCGGCGTATCTCCGGCCTGCGATGCCCGAATACGGTGCAGACTCTTGGCTCCCTTGCCGATGCGCATCTTCTCGATAACGCCGAAGCCGATGTGCTTATTGCTACCTATCTGCAGCTTACACGCGCTCGAAACGCCCTCTGGCTCTATACCGGACGATCGCAAGATCGGCTTCCAGAAGATACAATATCTATACGTGCCTTTGCTCGGCTTCTTGGCTATGTGGACGACCAAGAAGGAGCGCAAGCGCTGAGCGATCTCCGCAGAGCGATGAACGAAGCACGCCGCATCTTTGAAAGCCGATTCTATGCCGACTAACCTGTTACCTATGCTGCTACTTGTTGGTAGCTACCTCATGGGTTCTATTCCCTTTGGCTACATCGTCGTACGGTTGCTGAAGGGTGTGGACATCCGCACCCTCGGCAGCGGCAACATTGGCATGACGAACGTATGGCGTATCTGCGGTAAGGGGCCTGGCCTCGTTGTGTTCCTGCTCGACGTGCTTAAAGGCGCCGTTCCTCCTTTGTTAGCTTCTCACCTGCAGCTTTCCTCGCTCTATCAAGTGCTCGCCGGGCTGTTGGCCATTATTGGGCATAACTACTGCATCTGGCTCGGCTTTCGAGGAGGTAAGGGCATCGCTACCAGTGCCGGTGCCCTCATCGGCATCGCACCCAAAGTGATCCTTCCAGAATTCGCCGTCTTTTTTGCCGTTCTTCTCGCCTTCCGCTATGTCTCTTTAGCCTCCATTAGCATCGCCATCGCGTTGCCGATCTGGACATTCTTCTTCTACCCACACGATTCGCCGCGCCTCTTTTTCAGCTTAGCCGCCGGCTTGCTGGCCCTTTATCGCCACAAACCGAATATGCAGCGTCTACGAGCCGGCACCGAGCCGCGGGTACCTCTTCGACTTCCGAAACGCTCTACCGCACCCGGTTCAGACGATGCGGCCTCATCCGATTCACCGCAAAGCTCATGACCCGTCCCGATGCAAATAGCCATACCGGCAGTCTTTGGGAAGAATACGCCGCCTACGATATTGCCGAAGTTGCCGTGGACGTGGATGCCCCAGACCTCTCGCCCACCTACAGCTATCTCATCCCCGAATCACTGCGAAATCAACTGCAGGTCGGGCAGTGCGTACATGTCTCGTTTGCCGGCAGAGAGGTGTTAGGCTATGTTCTGGAACGTAAAACGTTGCCCCAAGACGATCCGCTTTGCGCCAAACTAAAGCCGATTCTGGGCATTGTGCCCGAAGCCATCTCCATCACTCCGGAGCAGATCGCACTGGCACGATGGATGGAAGAGCACTACGTCTGCGATCTGCAGAACGCGCTGCGCTGTGTGGCTCCAAACGCCATGGGGGCGCGGCTTACTATTAAAGTCCGGCTCAGCGATCCTAACCTGCGCGGCAAAGACCTCGGCAAAGCGGTAAAGCAAGCGCATCTCATAGAGACCCTTCGCGCCCTCGGCGGAGAGGCGGAACTGGAAGAACTGCGCAAAGCGGCAGCCCTGGATGACTTTCGCACGGTCTATAAAACTCTGCTATCGAAGCAGCTCCTGATAGAGACGCGCGAGATCGAGCGAAGCGGCGCCGACCTCCAGAAAGTCAAGCTCTACTCCCTCGGCCCGGCGGCTGAGGTCATTGGACGGGCGGGAGTGGGGCGCAGAAGTCCTCAACAACAGCAGATTCTGCATGTGTTGCAGGAACGCACGCGCGCCGGCCAAACCGAGATGACGGCAGCAGAGCTTATCGAAAGCAGCGGTGCCTCCTACGCCTCCTTACGCGCCTTGGTAAAACAGGGCATTCTCTCGGTCCGCGAAATCACTCGTTATCGCATGCCCTATAAGGCCACCGCAAAGCGCACCACACCCCCACCTCTTACCCAATCCCAGCAGCAGGCTATACAACGGATACGTTCCTTCCTACAAGCGCGCTTGCAAAAAACGCTCCTCCTTTTCGGTGTCACTGCCAGCGGCAAAACCGAGGTCTATCTCGATGCCATCTCCTACACACTCGCTCAAGGCTACAACGCCATCGTCCTTCTGCCCGAGATCGCCCTTACCGCACAGGTGGCCGATACGTTCATCGGTCGCTTCGGCGAACAGGTGGCCCTCCTGCATTCACGGCTATCGGAAGGCGAGCGCTACGATGAATGGCGCCGTGTGCAAAGCGGCGAAGCACGCATCGTCATCGGCGCCCGCTCGGCCGTCTTTGCTCCCCTGCAAAATATCGGGCTCATCATCATGGATGAAGAGCACGAACCCTCCTACAAACAAGAGAAAATTCCGCGCTACAATACCCGTGCACTAGCCGAAGAGCGGGCAAAATACAACAACGCGGTGCTGCTACTGGGGAGCGCTACCCCGGCCTTAGAAAGTTTCTATGCTTCAGAGTGCGGCACCATAGAGCGCATCGAAATGCTGGAGCGAGTAGACAACCGGCCCCTGCCTCACGTCCATATCGTGGATATGCGGCGGGAGTTCCAAAAAAAGCCGGTACTTTTTGCTCAGCCCCTCGTGGAAGCCATCGCCGACCGACTATCCAAACGAGAGCAGGTCATTCTGTTTTTAAATCGCCGTGGTTACTCTCAGTTTGTCCTCTGTAGAGATTGCGGTTGGACGGCGCGTTGCCCGAACTGCGCAATCTCTTTGGCCTTTCATCTCGCCGATCGCTCTCTTAAATGCCACCACTGCAACTATCTCTCCTCAGCTCCTCTGCTCTGTCCGCAATGCGGTGGCAACCGGGTAAAGGGTTTTGGACTAGGAACCGAACGCGTTGAAGAGGAAGCCTTACTGCTTTTTCCGCAGGCGCGTATCGCGCGTCTTGATCGAGACACCACCGTGCGGAAAGAGGCTCATGCACGCATCGTGCGCGATTTTCGGCAGGGCGAGGCCGATATTCTCATCGGCACTCAAATGGTCGCCAAAGGCCTCGATTTCCCGAAAGTTACCTTAGTTGGAGTCATCAATGCAGACACTGCCATCAATATGCCGGACTTTCGGGCAGCCGAACGCACCTTTCAACTTTTGACTCAAGTGGCGGGTCGAGCTGGTCGTGGTGAGGTGGCGGGGGAGGTCATCGTCCAAACGTTTTGTCCTGAACATTATGCCATTCAAGCGGCGAGCCGGCACGACTATGGGGCCTTTTACCGTCAAGAGCTGATCTATCGCAAAGAGCTTTGTTATCCGCCGTTCAGTCGTTTCGCCAACCTGATCTGTGCTTCCCAAAACGAGGAAGTCGCGGCAGCAGGAGCGGAACGGTTAGCGACCATGCTCGCACGCCTCCGCCCTGCCTCCGTGGAGATCATCGGGCCGGCTCCGGCCTCCATTCCCAAACTCAAAACACTATTTCGACACCATGTCGCCCTCCGAGCGCCTGTCGAGTTCCCGCTGCATCAGCTTATTCGTCAGGCACTCGACAACCTGCCGTCCGCGCTGCGCTCCCTGATCGTTGTAGACATAGACCCCATCAGCATGGCGTGAAGCCTCACTTCACTTGTGCCAATAAAAAGCGCGGCCAATGGGGCGCTGCGCGGGTAATGGCGAGATTATAGTAAGAGTTAATAAATCCGCTGGGCGCCGGGACATAGATCGCCAACCCGTGAGAGCCATCTTGCCCTGTTGGGCCGTGCATCGCCTCAAGGATAGCCCCATTCGGCCCGGTAAGCGCATTCTCCATGGCAATGGCAGCCTGTTGCATATCCGTGTCCGATGTTCCTGTCCTCACCAGCTCCGCATAGTCCCATAAATCCTTGTTGTCGCGATAACTTGTCGTGTAGTGTTGCGCACCTCCCAGCTGACGGTTTTGGAAATTGGGGTCTTGGCGAAGACGGTAAAAAAGATTCTGTTGATCGTTCACGTGAATCCCGAGCACAGCCCCAAAGTTGTCGAGCGCACTGGCTACATTATCCATCTGGCTCAGGTCAATCATGGACTGCGTAAGCTCAGAGGCGTAACCTCCCGTGTCGTTCACGTAGAGTGGGTCGTTGACAAACTCATGGATGATGGCGTTTCCCAAATCGCAGTCGGTAAAGGTGCCTCCGCTCGCCTTCAGATCGCCAAGCCATTTGTCATACGGATAGCCGGGCGCGGGCGGGCTTTCTTCCGACCCAACCATGATCCGAGCTGAATGTCGCACCTCATAGGCCACCTCTGTCATCTGTTCAAGAGAGCAGTCGAGAATCAGCATATCTATGGGTTGCGCTGCGGCGGCCAAGGCCTGCGGTAACTCCCACGTTTCGATCTCGTCAGTATATTCATCATCTTCCGCAACGGCACGTGTTCCGACGTTGGGTGGCGCGGCTCTGTTTGGGGCAGAGCGATAAACATTCAACCACCCGGAACCGTGGTCCCATATTACCAGCGCCACATTATCGGCAGGGAAGGTCTGGGTTCCCCACCGCACAAAGTCGGCCAACGTCTGGTAGCTTCCCATATCTTCGGTGCCATTGGGACGACCATTGGGATCGGGTAGAGTATCCTTGAAGCCGGTGGTATTGACCGGAGTGTTCCCCGGCGGGTCTGGCAACCGATCGCTGTTCAGCGGGCGCGTATCGCCGTTGGCGATCGCGTTGATGTCGGCCTGGCTGTGCTGATGGATGAGATAGCGTCTGACTCCATAAAAAGAGGGATTGCAGTTAGGACAGTTATTGGTTTTGCTGGCCGGTATCTGCTTCCACTGCAACACAATGTTGATGTTGCTATCGGAGCCTACCGAGGCCATCTGCGCTACATTTTCCAAGCTGTAGGGCTGCAGGTTGTTAGCGGCCTGCATATAGATGAGGATCGTCCAGCGCGCTCGTCCGCTCTGATGCGGATTGGCACTGCAAGCGGCTCGCCCTGTGTATGGGCCTGGAGTGGGTGGGGGCAAGGTTGCTCCTCCTGTGCTACCTCCTGGGCTACCCGTTCCCCCTCCACATCCTGAAAGAGATGCCGCCAAAATACCAAACACACCAAGGTAAACGCTTACCCTCTGCCAGCCGCCTTTCAATCTCTTGATCATCTCACTTACCCACTGAAATCTTTACGTCCGCTTTAGTATTCCACACCTCCTTTCCCCAATGCAAGAGCACATCTTACAAGCTGTTGTCTTGGGGCAAGCATGACCCATAAAACCCGCTGCAAGTTGCGGAGCGGTGGCATCGTCGGGTTGGAAGGGCAAATCAAGACGGTTTGGCTCGTCGACACAGCGGGTCGTGGTACGTCTGTTTTGTATAGGGGTACCCATCCATGTAGGGGCGGGTTTGAAACCCGCCCCTACCGGATCGATTTAACGACTACGGAGTGTCCCCGCTATGCTTACATGTATCCGGCCACGCCGAGCAGCTCGCGGATCTCCTCGTCGGTATTTGGATCGGCAAGAAGCTGTGCGGTCAGCCCGTTCGTAGGTTTAACTCCGTAAATGCTGGGCTTCTGCCAGGTTGGCCCATAGCTCCACAGAAGCAGACGTCGCAGGGAGCAGCCCGGCTGAGTTGGCATGGCCCGATGCCATAGGGAACCGTGCATGATCACCGCACTGCCTGCCGGTACCTTCAGAACGACCTGGTCGGGCTTGTCGTGGAAATCGTCCTTGTCGAGATCGCGCTCCAGCCAGTGATGCGACCCTGGCACGACACACAATGGACCGCTTTTCTCATCAATATCGTCGAGATAGAGCAGCACCTCAAGAGTTTCAGGACGCGCAAAAAACGGCGGCAGAGGGTCGGGCACCACGCGCTGATGAAAATGCCACTCCGTCTCCTTATTCGGATCGTCCGGAAAACAGACACGACCGGTAAGCCCGCGCCACTGCACTGTGGGGCCAAGAAGCGCTCTGGCAACCGATAGCGTTGGCTGAAAGGTGAGCAACTCTAAAAACGTCGGATGCTTATCCATCAGGTGACGGATGAATATCCCTCCGAACGCGCGACCGCCCCCTGTTTCTAAATTCGTATCCGCCGCAATCGCCTCATCCAACGCACAACGGAGCCGCTCCACCTGATCCATCGGAACCAAGCGTTCTCGCACCAAATAGCCGTTTTGCACAAACGCGGCGATCTCCTCAGGGGTGGCAAGCACTTCGACCTCCCGGATAGGATATCCACGATGCGCATCCCGCACTCTGTAGGTGATTCGGTACCTGCCCGGAATAGCCTCCGGATTGAACGGAATCGTCTTCATCGCCGAAACTCTCCTCTCACGCGATCTGTTCATCAACATGATACGAAATATTACCCTATGTACGGCCTTGTTACCAGCAGGGTCTCTTCCCTAAAAGATAGGTTTGCTTTAGTCCAAACCCCACAATGGGAACTTATCCGGCAGTTGGCACTTATTCTAAAAAAATCTTTTACAGAGAAACCGCGGTACGTAGTAGGATTCTTTGTTCCCTACCGTGAATATGCAGATAAACAATGGAAGGGTAGCTATATGCCGTACACACTACCTGATACACATATCTTTCGACGCCGTTTTTTCTCTTCCCTCGCCCTCCCTCTTGTTGCCGAAACATTGCTCATCGGCGTGCTCTTCTGGAATGTGCTCGCTCTTAGAAACGCCATCGCGTGGGTAAATCACACCTACCAGGTCATCTCGAGCGCGGAAAACATTCAACGCAACCTCAATGAGGCTGAATCGGCCTATCTCCATTTTCTCCTCTTTCGCTCTCCACGCTCCCTTTCTACTTACCAAACCGTCACGGTTTCGCTCTCGCGGTCTCTCTCCTCCCTACAAAAAGAGGTTTCCGACAACCCCATCCAAGTTCAACGACTCGACAGCGCCAAAACACTGCTGGCCGACTGGCATCAGGCTACCCTGAAAAGCCTCACTGCCACTAAGCTAAGCGCCACTCTCAGAAATACCGACCTACACATATTTCGTTCTCATCAGGCCCTAGATGCCCTTCTTGTCTCCTTTATTGGGGAAGAGAAGAGGCTGCTTGCACAACGGCTTCGCATCTACAACGATCACCTCTCCCTCATGTTCCCTCTCATGGGTCTGCTCTTGCTTGCCAGTGTTATTTTCGCCTCTTGGGGTCTCAATAATCTGAAGAAACTATCGAGCAACTACGAGCGCTCCCTAACGCTGGCCCGCTCCCAGTTCGATCAGCTCCAAAAAGAAAAAGAGTTCCGTGACAAGGTGCTTGAAAGTAGCCTGTACTCCATCATCGGTCTTAACAAAGATGGCTATTTCGTCTATCTGAACCCCAAAGCTCTTCATGATCTTGGCTACCCGATAGAGGAACTGCAAGGAAAATCCTTTCTAGATATTTTCTCAAACGATACCGCAGCGAAACTGAAAGAGGCCTTTGAACACTCCCTACAACACAAAAATCCGGTCGCCGATATGGAGGCTCGCTTTGTAAGAAGCGATGGATCGGTTCGACATATGGTCATCGGATGGTCCCCGCTTCTCGATAAGGATGAAGTTGTGGGGTTCGTTGTTTCAGGAATCGATGTAACCGAGAAGAAACGCCTTGAACAGGAGCTACTAGCGGCGCAAAAACTGGAGAGTCTTGGGCGCCTCGCCGGCGGGATTGCACACGACTTCAACAACATTCTCACCGCCATATTCGGCTATATGGAGCTTGCTTCTGAAGAGCTTCCCCCCGACCACCCGGTTCAAGCGCGACTTCGAGACACCGAACGCGCTGCGGAGAGTGCTGCAACCCTCACTCAGCACCTGCTGGCCTTCGCACGTCGCCAAATCATACAACCCCGCCTCATTCGTCTCGATGAACTCGTCCAAAACCTTCAGCCCATGCTGCAAAGGCTTATTAACGAAAATATCGAATTACACGTCAAGGTGGAACAGGTACATCCGGTGAAGGTTGACCCCGGCCAAATGGAGCAGATACTGGTGAATTTGGTAATCAACGCACGTGATGCAATGCCTCAAGGTGGTACTCTCACGATCGCCATTGAAGATGCTTTCATTGATGAGACCTATGCCCAGCGCCATGAGGGGGTACGTCCGGGTAACTATGTCATGCTTACGGTAAGTGATACCGGGGTAGGAATGGATGAAAGCGTTCAACAACATATTTTTGAACCTTTCTTCACTACAAAACAGCAAGGCCGCGGCACCGGCCTTGGTCTGGCAACCTGCTACGGCATTGTAAAACAAGCCGAGGGTCACATCTGGCTCTACAGCGAGCCGGGGCATGGAACAACCTTTAAAATCTTCCTTCCTTACGCCGAAGGCACTCCGGAAGAGCTACAGCTGAACGAACCCACTCTTCCCCCCATCCCCAAAGGCACAGAAACCATCCTTCTGGTCGAAGATGAACCGATCGTGCGCGAAGTTGCCGCCTCCGCACTTCGGGCACAGGGCTACACCGTGCTCGAAGCAGGCACCGGAGAAGAGGCCATCCGACTTGCCGAGCACCATCTCACTCCCATTCATCTTCTCATTACCGATGTCGTTATGCCCGGTATGAGCGGACGCGATCTCGCCGAACGCCTCCTGCAAACCCGTAAGATCGAGAAAGTTCTCTATGTCTCTGGCTACACCGAGAATGCCATTGCGCATCAGGGCGTACTTGAACAGGGTATCTTTTTCTTGCCCAAACCTTTTACTCCGGGCAGCCTCCTACGAAAAGTTCGTGAGGTGCTTGATACGCCCTCGTAGCTCACCGTTCTAAATCCATCTAGGAAGTCGCTTATGCCTATTCGCCTCGCCCATCATAATATGCAAGTGGCTAATGGAGGGCTGCTCATCACATCCCTCTTGCTCTGCCTGCCACCGCTCAAAGCACAGCAAGTTGTGCTAAAGCCGAACACCTTCGTCTCAAAAACGACCCATTTTCGCCCCGGTACCTATATCCTTCAAGACCGTGATCTCCCCATGCTGGTTGTACGTGGCCATGACTTTACGCTTGACCTGCGCAACGTCCGCATTCGCGGCGCCTATCATAACCACGGTATCGGCATCCATATCGTTCATGCCCGCAACGTCACTATTCGCCATGCCGATGTGGCGGGTTGTCTTTATGGCATTCTCATCGAGAACTGCCGGTCCATCCGCATATTAGATAGTGCTCTCTCTCATAACGGCTGTCCGAATGTCGGTACCGTCATTGACGAAAGCGGAACCCAGCCCCAAGATCAATGGGGAGCCGGAATTTTGGTTCGGAACAGTGAATCTTGTTTCATTTCCAACTGCAAAGCCGAATATGCCTGGGACGGGATTGATCTCGTAAGTGCTCAGAACTGTACCGTCACAAATTGCGATCTCTCCTACAACAACAATTGGGGAATCCACCTATGGAATGCCGGTCATAACCTCATCCGCAAGAACCGCGCCATCTGGTGCACAACGGGGGCCGGACAACTCTATCAAGCCCTCAGCGGATGGTCAACGCTCGATTCGGCCGGCATCTGTTTGGAACATGCCAGCAATAATAACCTGGTAGAAGGAAATGACTTCCGCTTTGGTGGTGACGGCATCTTCGTTCGTGCGAATGAGGGTCCCCTCGTCCCTGGCCGCACTGTTCCGCCCCGATTCAGCTCCGACAACAACAGTTTTCGCAACAACGACTGCTCCTTCAGCCCTAACAATGCCATTGAGGTAGACCTAGTGGCCAATACGATCATCGAGGGGAATAACTGCTCGAACTCCAACTATGGATTATGGCTTGGCTACTCTCGTAACACAAAGGTGCTGGGTAACGAGTGCATCAATGACACCACGCGTGCCGTTGAGATCGAAAACGGCCAAAACATCCAGTTTAAAAACAACGTTTTCGGTTTCGATGCCCCAAAGCAAGATACGCCTCTGGTCTATCTGCGACAAAATGGGCGCGATTCTATCCCATCCGGGCCTTATTACCTAACCGGTAACCTCTTTTACGGTGCCAAAACACCCCTAAAACTTCTGAATACACAAGCAGACCTCTCCCATAACTTCTTCTGTTTCCCATCTCGATTCTCATCGGTACCCCCTACAAGTTGCATCGAAGCCGATGCGCTTTCTCACTACACCAATCGCCATCCCTTCGTCTATCTCGAAGACAACCGAGCCACCCTTCCTACCCTACCGCATACCCTGCAGCCCGGTAGGCCACTGCATCTCTCTCATCTTCATTTGCGGCTTCCCCTAGTCATGCCCGTTGTAGAAGTAAACGGGATACCATTGTGGATTACAGCCCACTACAAAGATCACTTAAAGCTGGAAATACCTACCGATTTTTGGAATCGACCGCATGCCCCCATGGCCGATCTGCGTCTTTTTGATGGGTATGGTTGGAGCCGTACCATTCAAATTGCCGTACATTATCCTGCAGGCACTTCCATCATTCAAGCGGTGATGCCGAACCAAATCCATCCGGGAGATATAGTAACGCTTCAGGGCAGGCATCTTGACCGTGGACAATTGCAAATAAACGGGAAGCCCATGCTGCCGGTGGCCCGTTCAGAGGCGTTTATTCGATTTCAACTGCCCTACACCATCCTGACCTCTCGTGGGCTGAACCTCCTTCTAGTGCACCAGGGGGAATACCTCACACCCCCCTTGTCTCTTTTTGTTGATGTGCCTCCTCAAAATGTTCCCCACCTTGTGGAGGTTCGCTTCGAGCCGCGGACGCTTCACGTGGGAGAGCTGTTAAAAGTTACCTTCGTACTTAAAAATAATCTCCCTGTAGATGTCCCGCTCATGCAGGCTCCTAAACCCGGCTTCGTCTACAACGAAAACCAGTCGTGGCAGCAGGCGGGTTACGAGGAAGAGCAAGGAAAGCTCGAACTTGCCGTTACCTCCGATCATCCCGGCGACTTTCCGCCTGGCCTATGGCCCTATCGGTTTGGCTTCGGGCAAGCCGCCTTGGCGGCTCATCAAACCTTGGAAGTCAGTGGCTTTATTCGCGTACAGACTCCTGGCACCCATCTTTACCGTGCCGGCCTTGTCGCGGGCGGAGAACGTTTTATAGACGATGGCGTCTTTCCAACCAGCATCACCGTTCTGCCCTAGAGCCAATGAAAGCAAAAGTGGAAATCTTCATAGCGGGAGAGGGCGCCAGCCCTGAACGGGAGAAGATCGCGAGCAGCACCGTCGGCCTCGAACCGGATGGCACCCGTATCTTAGCCGAGGAAGGCTACACGCTTCTCGACACGCTCTTAGAGGCTGGAGTTGCCCTGCCGCACGAATGCGGAGGGAACTGCGCCTGCACCACCTGCCGAGTCTATGTTGAGGCGGGCATGGAACTATTATCTCCGATGGAGGAGGCGGAACGCGATAGGTTGATCCTGGAAAATGTCTATCAGCCCCATGTTCGCCTCGCATGCCAAGCTCTTATTAGAAGCCCCAACCACAGCTTTTCCTCACACCTTCGCATCAAACGGCCATCTCCGGCCGATTAGCTTCCTTCAACTGCAGATGTCATGACAACCTCGGTCTCGCGACGGCGCCGCCGTAACTCCAAATGAATGTAGAGCGCCTGGATATCGCCCGGCCGCAACCCCGGTATTCTTCCGGCCTGACCTAGAGTGCGAGGCCTAACTCGCTCCAACTTCTCTCTGCCTTCATACGACAAAGCACGAACGGCGGCATAATCTATATCCTCCGGGATCTCGATGGCCTCAAGGCGCTTCGCCCGTTCAACCTGCTGCTCCTGGCGAGAAATATATCCCTCGTACTTCACCTCAACCTCAAACAACTCGGCAATATCGGGGGGAAGAGGCTCCGGGTGAACGAGATCGGGATAAAGTGCTCTCGCTAATCCGTCCAAATGCGCGTAGCGCAACTCTGGCCGACGCAACAGCTCATAGAAACTCACCCGACTCTTCCCAACCGGAGCCGTTCCCAAAGCTTCCAACGCCTCCGATTGATGGGACATCACATACAGGCTCTCAAAACGTTCGCGCTCTTTTGCTAGGCGGTTCTGCTTTTCAAGAAGACGACGATAGCGCTCCTCCGTCACAAGTCCAAGACGCCAACCTAACGGCGTAAGCCGCATATCGGCGTTGTCATGACGGAGTGCCAAACGGTGTTCCGCCCGAGCGGTAAGCATGCGGTAGGGATCGGTTACCCCTTTCGTCACCAAATCATCAATCAACACACCGATATAGCTCTCTTGGCGAGCAAGCACGAGCGGTTGCCTTCCCTGTACCCAAAGCGCCGCATTGATGCCGGCTACTAGGCCCTGAGCCGCAGCCTCTTCGTAGCCACTTGTGCCGTTAATCTGTCCGGCCAAAAAAAGCCCTTTCACGAGTTTCGTTTCCAGCGTCGGGAAAAGCTGATCGGGGAAAACCATATCGTACTCAACGGCATAGCCCGGTCGAATCATCTCCACATGTTCTAGGCCGGGCAACGTTTTCAGAAACTCCAACTGGACGTCTGCCGGCAGGCTCGTGGACATGCCTTGAACGTAGAGAGAGGGACCCTCCCACGTCTCCTGCTCAAGAAAAACCGGATGCGCCTCCTTATCCGCAAAGCGCACCACCTTATCCTCAATGCTAGGACAATAGCGCGGGCCAATGCCCTCGATCCTCCCGCCATACATGGCGGAGCGATGCAAGTTTTCTCGAATAATCGCATGGGTGCGGGCATTCGTGTGTGTCTGCCAACAGGGCAAGAGAGGACGCTCGATAGCAAGCCGATCGTTCAGAAAAGAGAAGGGAGGGCAATCCTCAGAAGGATGTTCTTCTAAAGCCCCAAGGTCCACACTATCCTTGTGAACTCGTGGGGTCGTCCCCGTTTTAAAACGTCCCATGCGAAAACCTAGCTGCCGTAATGACAACGACAGGCCAACGCTTCGGTCCTCACCAAAACGCCCTCCAACGGTCTGCTGCTCTCCACAATGCATAAGGCCATTCAGAAAGGTGCCGGTGGTGACGATCAGGGCCTTCGCCTCGATCTCCCTTCCATCTCCTAACCGAACCCCCATCACCTTCTTCCCGGAGTCTCCACGATATCCCTCGACGATCAACTCTTCGACGGAGGCCTCTAGAAGTTCCAGATTCGGGGTCTCCTCTAGCACGCGGCGCATGGCAAGCGGATAGAGCGTCTTATCTACATGAGCGCGCAACGTTCGTACTGCAGGCCCTTTACCGGTGCCTACAAACCGAATATGTGTTAGCGTGCGATCGGTGTTTAACCCCATCTCTCCACCGAGCGCATCTATCTCGCGTGCCAAATGCCCCTTGGCCGGCCCACCAATGGAGCAGTTGCAGGGTAGATGGGCGATCTTCTCTAGATTAAGGGTCGCTACAATCGTCTGGCAACCAAGCCGGGCTGCCGCCAAAGCCGCCTCACATCCGGCATGACCGGCTCCAACCACGAGCACATCACACTTCATTCTTTTGCTCTCCCAAAGGCTAGTCAATACAATTCATACGTTGTTCACATGACCGGGGTTATTCGTAAGTGGAGAGATAATTCCGAGTCGTTTTAGCTCATCTACTAACTTCTCAGCGTCTGCCAAAATAACACGCGCGATCCGCTGGGTCTCTGGGTCGCTTTTCCGCCGCAACAGCAGAGCGGCAGAACAGAGTGAGGAGATAGGCCCCATCAGCACCTCCTCATTCACTAATTCACCAGGCAGGCTCACCTGCACCTCTTTGGTGGGCGCCGGCACCCCAGAATCTAAACTCGGCACGACAACCGGCTGCACTTCCTCTTCGGGAGCAACCCGCAGCCGCTCCTCGATGGCGAGCAGCTCCCGCCGGATAGCCATATA
This sequence comes from Chthonomonas sp., assembly GCF_035294505.1. Classification (NCBI taxonomy): domain Bacteria; kingdom Bacillati; phylum Armatimonadota; class Chthonomonadia; order Chthonomonadales; family Chthonomonadaceae; genus Chthonomonas; species Chthonomonas sp. The sequence continues at coordinate 56,988 of NZ_DATGKU010000174.1, forward strand.
GAGCGGGGTGGTATCCATCTCCTTTTCGGAAGATACCCCATAATCGCCTCGATTAATGCCGTAAAAAATCGGTTCGGTTGTGGCATAGTTAACAAACATCACCGTCAAAAACTTTTGGAAGACGTTTCGGTCAAAACGGTATTGATTCTGATAGTTGGCATCGTTCAAAACACTTTCGAGCACGTCGTCAAAGAGACGAACAATAAACGCCTCCGGCGGCAGCTCCTGAAACACATCAATGCTTGTGCTAGGGTTAGGCTCGTAAAAGTAGGGCAACTCGTTCGGATCGGTGTAGCCTTCGGCTTCCGCCACACTGCAGAAAACGTTAAGCTTCATCATGCCATCCAGCATACGACGCTGATAGCCATGTTGCATCACCCGCAGAGCATGCTGCTTGAACTCGTTGTAATCGGTACCCAAAAAGAAAGCCTTTCGTGCGGATAGCTTATCCCTAAGCTCTTGCAGCCGCCTTACCAAATTGTCCCGTGCCTCTTTTACGATCTCCATCATCTCGGCACGAAGTGGGTCGTTCTCGGGAAACAGATCGATAGTCTCAAATGTAGTGCGTATTACGGCAAAATCGTTCAGACCATCCTCCAGACACGGGTACGCAATGCCCAAAATGAGATCGTCGGGAATATCCTCCACCGTGTCGGCATTGCGTATACCGCGTTCCGGCTCTACAAGCGCGTAGAACCGGTTCTTCGTACGTAGGCTCTTGATGAGCACAACTTTTCTTCTGTCTTCTAAAGCGTTCAAGCTCTGCATCTATGCCTGTCCCGAAATAAAAGTTTCCTTGTTAAGAGTTCTAACGAACTATATGGACACTGAAACCATAGTAAATGGTTCCATTGATGCTTGCAAAATCCGCACTCATCCCCCGAATTACCGGCAGATTCAGGCCAAAATTGGGCTGTCTGCGGTAAAGTTCGGCAGAGAGCGTAACGGAACCAAGCATTTTGGCCTGTATCCCCACGAACAGCCCATCCATCGTGCCGGTTCCCACGCCGGCCGTCAGGCGAAAGTGGTTAAGGAAGGGTTTCAGGCGCTCAGGGATAATGGGAGAATGACTCACGACCGCATACAGCGCACCGTGCTCATCCCCTGTCCCAAAAAGGTCTCGTACCCCTAAAGCGATGGCCGGAAGACCGGCAAAATCGAAGGTGAGAGGGTACTCCACATCGAAAGTATAGCGCGTCTTTGGGTCAGGAAGCAGCGCCGCACGTTGCAGTTCCAACTCTATTCCTTGCGCAGAGGCGTATCGGAGCCATAGAAAGCTGTTATCATGCCGATAGGGCGTTAATAGACCGGATAACCCTAAACTATTGGGGTCTGGCGTCTCCGCCATCGGTGCAAGCACGATGCGGTCGGCACGAGCGACGCCGATGAAACAGCATAGAAAGAGCATGCAAACACCCCAACCCACAAATCGCCGATTAACCCTTTCTATCATCTAGCGTTCTCCAGCCGACGCAGAAATCGTTCCATTCGTTCAAGAGCCTCCTCTATTTTCGTTAACGCCGTAGCATAAGAGCAGCGTATATGCCCTTCTCCGGCTGTGCCAAAGGCGGTACCTGGCACTACCGCTACACGCTCCTCCTGTAACAATCGCTCCGCAAACTCCTCACTCGAAAGCCCATAACGCTTAATGGAGGGAAATGTGTAAAAGGCCCCTTGTGGCATAAGGCATTCCAGGCCTATGCGGTTTAGCCCCTCTACAAAAATACGCCGCCGCTTATCGTAATCGGCCACCATAGCCTCCACATCCGCGTCGCCGTTTTCGATGGCCGCAATGGCTGCAAGCTGAGAAATATGGCTCGCACAGAGCATGGTGTACTGATGCACTCGGGTCATCAAGCGGAGAATAGGCTCCGGTCCGCAAGCATATCCTACGCGCCACCCCGTCATCGCATGGCTTTTCGAAAAGCCGTTTAACACCACCGTTCGCTCTCGCGCTAAAGGCAACGCTCCCACACAGGTTGGCTCGCCCTCATAGGTCAGGCGCTCGTAAATCTCATCGGAGATAATATAGAGATCGTACTGGTCGGCGATCTCAACAAGTCGAATCAAATTCTCGCGCGACTGCGTTGCTCCCGTCGGGTTGGCAGGCGAAGCGATAAGAATAGCTTTCGTCCTTGATGTTATGGCGCTTTCCACGCGACTCGGGTCTAACCGAAATCCCTCCTCCATGTAGGTCGGGATCGTCACCGCAACGCCGCCGGCAAACTGAATGCACGGCTCATAAGCCACATAACAGGGCGTAGGTACGATTACCTCATCGCCAGGGTTTATCAACACCCGCAACGCCAAATCCAGCGCTTCCGACACACCAACCGTAATCAAGCACTCGCTTTCTGGGTCATAACGCACCCCATGTCGGCGCTCCAGCAAGGCACAAATACCTTCCCGCAGCTTGGGCAAACCGCTGTTGCCCGTGTAAGAGGTGCGACCTTCCTCAAGGGCGCGGATACCGGCCTCACGAATAAGTCGCGGTGTTACAAAATCCGGCTCGCCCACCCCCAAAGAAATCACCCCTTCCATCTGGCTCGCAATATCAAAGAACCGACGAATACCAGAGGGCGGGCAACCGGCGATCACTTTATTTAACGGTCTTTTGGGTGATGTTCCACGCGCTACCGCCATCGAAACCTTCTATCCTCTCAGGCGCTTGAACCGCTTTGCTGGCACAGAGCGCCTTTTGATGATGCCCACAGACCTCGACGGGCTTTATTCTCTGCAAAGTATACCCGCTCATTTGACCTATTTCGCACCACTGTCTAACCTATCATGCAAAGTGTTGCAAAACCAACTCTTAAGTGCTAAATATTAGTACGAAGAAGAACCGCCTCAAGTGTTATAATGTAGAGAAGAATTTCATAATGTGGCGGCGTTGTGCCCCCTCCCAATGAGAGATAAATGAACGTTCTCCTTATCGTCATAGATACCCTAAGGGCCGACCACCTCGGCTGCTATGGCTACCCACTCGCTACTTCGCCCAACATAGACCGACTCGCCGCACAAGGAGCCTGCTTTACCCATTGCTTCGCCCCCGGCATCCCCACCACACCCGCCCATACCACCATTTACACAGGCCTTCACCCCATCAGCCACAACATCGTTTGCCATGGAGGCCAAGTAGACCTCGATCGGAAAATCCCCGTCCTTCCCGAACTGCTCCAACAAGCGAACTATACTACCGCCGCCGTAGATAATCTTTACGACATAAAACCTTGGCTTGCTCGCGGCTATGAGTTCTACATTAACCCTAGCTTCCGTCATAAACTGCGACTACTCGTATCATGTGAAGAGATCAACGCGCGGGCTATCCCTTGGCTGCGTCAACATAAAACAGAAACGTTCTTCCTCTTCCTTCACTACTGGGAGCCACATGCCCCCTATCTGCCTCCCCAACGCTATAGGATGTTCTATCCACCGGATAAAGACCCTTTCTCAGGCCCCGATACGATGGAACCGGTAAGACGTCAGCCGATCTGGGGGATGTTTCATGACATCTGGTTTAAAAAATTAGGCACTGTTCGTGACGTAAACTACATCTCCTCTCTCTATGATGCCGAAATACGCCATGTGGATGAAGCCATCGGTCAACTCCTAGAGGCTCTTACCGAAGAGAACCTCGATCAAAACACCCTTGTTATCCTTACCGGTGACCATGGCGAAAGCCTTACCGAACACGATATCTACTTTGAACACCATGGGCTCTACGATCAGACCATCCACGTCCCCCTCATCATGCGTCATCCACAGTACATTCGGCCAAATACGGTTATTTCAGAGATGGTGCAACACCTGGATATTGCGCCCACAGTGCTCTCCGCCGTAGGAGCTAACCCACCCCCCCACATGGAAGGTAAAAGCTTTTGGCAGCCTCTTATCGAAAATCGCCCTTTCCAAGGATGGGATCGCGTCATTAGTTGCGAAAACACCTGGCAATCGAAATGGGCCCTTCGTACTCGCGACCGTAAACTGATCCTTGCCCGTCGCCCAGACCGGCATGGCATGCCGCCCATCGAGCTGTACGATCTCGCTCAAGACCCGGCAGAATCTCAGAATTTGGCCGACTCCCGAGCCGATGAAGCTCAGGCACTACAAGAGGAACTAGAGGGCTGGATCTCTCAGGAGTTGGCACGACTTGGTCGTAAAGAAGACCCACTGCTTGCACAGCCCGTTTCGCTCGGCCAAAAATGGGACGCTTGGGTTCGGATCGGCCAAGAGGCCCAGTAGCCAGTCACTCCTTTCTGCCTCTTTCGTAAATATGTCATAATGTGGCCGTCGCTCTGTCCCCCCTATATGCCCTATGCCTATCGCCGTATCCTTAGCGCTGCTCAAGATTTGGGCTTTATTCTCACCCTTACAGGATCAACCCCCTGTAAGCTCCGCTACACCACCTCCTTCCGCCTTCGTCCGTCCGCCATCTGCGCCACCTCAACAGTCCTTTCAAATTCACCTACAAGGCCCCTTTAGCATCAGTCCGGATGGCGTGTACCATGTCAGCGGCGGCATCTCTATTAACTATCTCGGTACCACCATCAGCGCAGAGAGAATGGACGGAAGTTTTAAAAACGGCTTCCTCTTTAGCGGCAATGCGCGTATCGAACGAAATGGAATAGTTGCTACGGCCGATACCATCTTCTTCTATCCCCCCGATGGAAGCTTCCGACTAGGCAACCCACATGGCATGCTTACCCCATCCCTGTTTAGCGGCAACATCTACTCGCCCATCTTCATAAAAGGCCAAACACTTGAAGGCAACCAGTCCGGTTACCTGTTTGGCCAAAGTCTCTCGGCCACCACCTGCACCCAGCCCACCCCGCACTATCAACTGCAAATAAGCTCGGCGGAGTTAGTGCCCTATCAAAAGCTAACGCTCCGCAAGGTGAGCATCTTCTTCTTTGGAGTAAAACTCATTACGCTGCCGGAACTTGTAATTCCCCTCAATCAACGTCTTCCAAAACGCCCGCGCACCAACTACCTTCCTGAGTTCGGCCAAAATATAGACGAGGGCTACTTCGCCCGTTTCCCCTATGCCTTCGCAGAAGGTCGGGATGCCGCCGGCCTCTTCCGCCTCGACATCACACAAAAGCGTGGCATTGGCTACCGATTCGAACAAGAGTACCTTGCAGGCAAACAGACACCGCAAACCTCGCCGACAAGTGGTGCCTACGCAGCAGATAATGGCGTGTACGTCTCAGCCTACGGCTACGGCACCATAAGCAATCGGCTTCCGCGGCTCGGCACCGGCCTGGGCCCTACCAACGGCGGGCTTTTTACCCTTCAAGGCTACCTATCCCAAGGCTTCAACACCAACTTCAGCGCCAGCTTTAAACACCAACAGAACATCGGCAGCAACAACCGCTTTGCTATCGACTCGGAGTTGCAACGTAATAGCTACGCCTTTGGCTCAGGCACCGTTAGCTACGACACCCAAACCACCCGATTCGATTTTACCCACACCGACCCTCTACACGGCACAGATGGCGGCCTTACGCTTAATCTCGCCACCAGCTTCTCGCCCGGTTTCTTTAGCCGTCAACTTACCGGCAGCCTCAAACAAGATTTCCTCTTCGGCTCTTCCGGCAGCACACATAATAGCCTGTCCTACGATTTGGAGCTTTCCGATCTTCTCTCCGGTGGCTCGGGCTTTTCCTCAAAATCGGAACGACTGGATGAAAACTTCAGCTATCAACACGACGCTCGTGAGTATGCTCTCTCTCTGGTGGCAAACGGTTCTACCCCCATCGGCACCCAAACAGGAGGCTCGTTCGGGGTGCTGCAAAAGCTGCCGGAGCTTAAAATGGACTTGAATACCTACCGTTTCCGAGGTGGCTGGCTACGAGAACTGCCGCTAACCCTCGAACTGGGCATAGGGCAATACTCCGAACCCGGCTCCGAAGTGAATACCGACCGCGTGCTTTTAGGCCTCAACACACAACCCATTACCCTCCTAATGGGACGAACAGAACTCACAACCGCCCTCGGCTTCGAACAACGCTTCTACGGCGATGGTGCCGCCGAATATCGCCTCCACGACGATATGCATCTACGCCAACACATCGCGGGCCGCTCCGGCTTCGACATTGATTACGTCTACGATCAGCCGGAAGGCGCCACCCCTTTCTACTTCGACCAACTGCGGCGATCCCATTATCTCTCTTTCGATGGTGGCTACCTAGATGACCCTCATTTTCAATTTACAGCTCGCGTCGGCTACGATCTCACCCACACACCGGGCACCCTTCCTTGGCAGTCGCTCTCTACACGCCTTATGTGGCGCCCTACTCCCTCCGTTCGCTTTGATGCGACCCAAGTCTACGACCCGAATCGCGGGCGCTTCTTCGCCCTCGTCAACCAGCTAAGCCTACGTGGCAAAAACGATTTCGGCCTCGACATCCTCGCCAATATAGACCCACAGCAGCCCGGAATTCGACGGAAAATTACCCAACTGAACACTCAGTTCTCTATTCCTATTGGACGCTCATGGCGCATTAACGGCCTCTACCTCTACAGCGGTCTCACCGGAAGCTTCACGGCTCAAAACCTCCAGATCATCCACGATTGGGATTGTCTCGAGATGAGCCTAACCTACACCAACAACGTCGGAGGCTTCCGCCCGGAACGCGCCTTCTACCTTTCCATTCGTATCACTGCCTTCCCCTTCTTCCGCGCCTTCGGCTATGGCCCCGCCGGTCAGGCTCTAGGAACCGGAATCGGTAGCCTCTACTGAAAGTATCCATTCGACGGCATTCCATAGATCGGCACAGACACATTCGGGCTGCGGCGAGGGAAACCGACACGGCTCGTAAGCCCGCGTGTGTCCACTTAAAACCAGCACGGTACGACATCCCACCGATGCCCCGGCGGCAATATCCTTCGGAGAATCGCCTATCATGTAGCTCCGATGCAGATCAACATCGTGCTCCTCCGCAGCGCGTAAGAGCATCCCCGGAGCCGGTTTGCGACAGGAGCATCCCTCCTCCGGACGATGAGGGCAGAAATAGACCGCATCTATCCTACCTCCCTCCAAGGCAACTTCTTCCTGCAACCGTGTATGAACTTCTGCTAAATCGTCCAAGGTCATCAATCCCCGCCCAACCGCAGATTGATTGGTTACAATCATAACTCTAAAGTTCGCTCGGTTCAGACGTTCTATCGCCTCGCCCACTCTGGGCAACATCCTCAGCAAGTCGGGGCGGGTCACGTAGTCGCCTCCCTCCACGCTCAACACCCCGTCCCTATCCAGAAAAACCGCTCTCGTTATCACCGTGCTCCCTCTCTTCTAGTGTAAAACCGATAAACTCCTGAATCTTACCGACATAAAGCCATTTTCGGTCAACGCACCGACTCTTCGCATAGGCCAACGCTTCAGGCAAGAGCACCAAGTCGAATCCATACCCGCCAAACACCCTGCATTCCCCATTCCCCCAAAAGTTCGTCGTGAGCGGGTAAAATAGACGCCGTCTACCATTCTTCATCCCATAGATTTAGAGGAGCTTTTTACTGTAGGATGCCTGCTGATAACACAACCCCTACCGCGGAGATCGGAGTCTTCGGCGGCAGCGGCTTTTACTCTCTTTTTGAAAAGGTAGAGGAGATCACCGTAGATACCCCATTTGGCTCTCCAAGCGATAATATCTTCCTTGCCACCCTCGCGGATCGGCGAGTGGCCTTTCTTCCTCGGCATGGGCGACACCATACGATTCCTCCCCATGCCATCAACTATCGGGCGAATATCTGGGCGATGAAACGACTTGGTGTACGCTTTCTCATCAGCCCTTGTGCCGCCGGCAGCTTACAAAGCCACATTAAACCCGGCGACTTCGTGGTTTGCGATCAGTATGTAGACCGTACCCGCAACCGAAAAGATACCTTCTACGATGGCCCAGAAGTGTATCATGTCTCAAGTGCCGATCCCTATTGCCCTCACCTGCGCAAACTTGCTATCGAGGTCATCCGGGAACAAGGTATCCCCGTCCATGAGCGCGGAACGGTAGTAGTCATTCAAGGCCCTCGCTTCTCCACAAAAGCCGAAAGTCGCTGGTTTACTCAAGCCGGATGGGAAGTGATCAATATGACCCAATATCCGGAAGCCTACCTAGCTCTCGAACAAAATATCGCCGTGGTGAATATCTCCCTTATCACAGACTACGATAGCGGCTTGGTAGCCGAAGGCGAAGTAGCACCGGTTACCCAAAAGGAAGTCTATGAAACCTTTCTGAAAAACGCGGAACGCATCAAGAAAGTTGTCAAGGAGTTGGTGCAGAGAATTCCGCTCGATCTAGACAGCCCCTGCCATCATGCGCTAGATCATGCCAAAGTTGAGGCTTGAACGATGTCGGAACAACGGCTCGGAACAACTTTGCAAACGGTGGATTGGCGTGAGGGACGGTTGGTTTTGATAGACCAAAACGCCCTTCCTCACCGCCTCACGTACATTACTTACACCGATTGGCGCGATGTTGTCGAGGCTATCCGCACCATGGTCGTTCGAGGCGCCCCTGCCATCGGTTGCACAGCCGCGTTAGGGATGGCTCTTGGCGCACAACATAGTCCTCCGTTCGATACCGGCGACGCCCTCCTCGCGCACCTTGAAACCATGGCTCGAGCCTTTCGTTCGGCTCGTCCAACTGCCGTGAACCTTTTTTGGGCTGTAGACCGCATTCTTGCCGTCGCACGCGAGGCTTCTGACAGTGTGGAACATATCCGTCAGGCCGTTCTAGATGAAGGGCTTCGTATGCTTGAGGAGGACATCCAAATTAATAGGCGTCTGGGTCATCATGGGGCCCAACTCCTTCCCCAACACGCCGGTGTGCTTACCCACTGCAATGCCGGCGCTCTCGCTACGGTGGGTTACGGCACCGCACTTGGGGTCGTTCGAGCCGCCGTGGAACTAGGCAAAACGGTGGAGGTTTATGCCGATGAAACGCGACCGCGCCTGCAAGGAATGAAGCTCACTGCCTGGGAGTTAGCCCAAGACTCGATTCCGGTCACCATCATTGCCGACAATATGGCCGCCGTGCTCATGCGCGAAGGAAAGATCGACTGCGTGATTGTCGGGGCCGACCGCATTGCCGCCAACGGAGATACCGCCAACAAAATCGGCACCTATGGTCTTGCCGTCCTCGCGCACTACCACAACATCCCGTTTTATGTGGCTGCACCCGTTTCCACATTCGACCTTCGCCTTCCCTCAGGACACCTCATTCCCATCGAACAGCGAGACCCGCAAGAGGTCACCCACATTCAAGGACATCGCGTCGCTCCAGAGGGCGTTCCTGTTCTCAACCCTGCCTTTGATGTAACACCTGCCGAGCTTATCCACGCCTTCATCACAGAGATAGGCGTTCTCTATCCACCGTTCGATTCCCTTCCCGAGCGCCTGACCAACGCTTCGAGCCAACATGTGCCTTAAACCTATTCCTCCGATGGCTTCCAAGTGCCCCCCTCCGCTTAACCTTTTTCCAGTGGGAGCGTTGCCATGAATGGTAACCGTTCCTTGTTCGACACCTATCTCCAGCAACTGTCTAAAGTGGCCGCCCAAGGCGATGCCCGTGAAGAGAGCTTCTACCCTGCCCTTCAGGCTATGCTAGAGGCCTTTGCACAAACAACCCATCGCAACGTGGTAGTGACCGCGCTTCCTCGCCCCACGGAAGCGGGGAATCCCGACTTTCGGGTTTGGGATGGAAGCCAACATATCATCGGCTATATAGAGGCGAAGCGACCAACCGAGGAACACCTCGACCATGTCGAGAATTCAGGCCAACTTGCGCGCTACCGGGCAACGTTTCCGAACCTCATTCTCACGAACTTTCTGGAGTTCCGCCTCTACAGGGATGGTAAGAGAGTAGAGACAGCCCTTCTCGCACGCCCCGCGGTTCTCAATACGTTGCGCGTGGCGCCTCCTGCAGAAAATGTAGAGTCTCTCTACGCACTACTTGAACGCTTTTTCAGTTTTGCCACTCCTAAAGTCTATAGTGCCGAATCTCTCGCGGCGGAGCTGGCCAAGCGAACGCGTTTCTTACGAACTGTGGCCGAAGAACAGCTCAAACGGGAAGAAGCAGAACCTGGCGAGCTGTACAGCTTCTATGAGGCGTTCAAAACCTTCCTCATTGCCGACTTAACACCGGAAGCTTTTGCCGACCTGTTCGCCCAAACGATTACCTACGGACTTTTTGCAGCAAGAACACGCACCACGGATAGCTTCCAACGTCGTACCGCCGCCGAACATATCCCTCACACCATAGGCGTCTTACGCAAGCTGTTTCAATTCATCTCTTCGGCCGACCCTCCGACCGAGCTGATCTGGTGCGTAGATGACATCGTGGAGGTTCTCTCGGTCGCCGATCTCAACGAGATACTCGACCGCTATTACCAAGAAGGCAAAGGAAGCGACCCTATCATCCACTTCTACGAAACTTTCCTTTCAGAATATGACCCTCAGGAGCGAGAGCGCCGCGGCGTCTACTACACCCCTGAACCGGTTGTCTCTTACATCGTTCGTTCGCTTCATGGGCTGCTTAAAGACCGTCTCCAAGTGCCCGAAGGCTTGGCCTCAAACAATATCACGCTGCTAGACCCTGCCGCAGGAACGATGACGTTCGTCGCTCAGGCTACTCAGCAAGCCGTCTCCGAGTTTCAAGAAAGGTACGGTGCCGGCGCCCTTACCGATTTCATTCGGAACCATATCCTAAAAAACTTCTTTGCCTTCGAGTTGATGATGGCTCCCTATGCCGTCGGCCACCTCAAAATGAACTTCCTGCTCAAAGAGCTTGGTTACATCCTTTCTAACGACGAGCGTGTGCGTTTTTATCTTACAAACGCTCTGGATATTGAAGAGCTTGAGACAAGCCGGCTCCCCTTCTTCTCTGCCCTCGCCGCCGAATCGCAGCAGGCGCTTGAGATTAAAAAGCAGACCCCCATTCTCGTCATTCTCGGAAACCCACCCTATTCCGGCGAGTCGACCAATCAAGGAGCCTGGATAAGAGGCCTTATTGAGGACTACAAACAGGTGGACGGGCGGCCTCTTGGAGAGAAAAACCCCAAATGGCTCCAGGACGATTATGTTAAATTCTTGCGTTTCGCCCAGTGGAAAATCGAGCAGGCCGGCTGCGGTGTGGTAGGCATGATCTCAAATCACGCCTACCTCGATAACCCGACATTCCGCGGCATGCGCCAAAGTCTGCTACGCACCTATGATGAGATCTACATACTGAACCTTCACGGAAACGCAAGAAAGCGCGAAACCTGCCCGGATGGCTCTCCCGATCAGAACGTATTCGACATTCAACAAGGCGTAGCCATTGCGCTCTTTGTGAAGCAACATAGGCAGACAGACCATGAGGAAGGCAAGGCTGAAGCAAAGATATACTATGCGGACCTGTGGGGTTCTCGCGAATCCAAGTACGCATGGCTTAGCTCGAATCACCTTAACAGCACACCATGGCAACCGCTGCAGCCTTCCTCTCCCCTCTACTTTTTTGTCCCACGTAATACCGATCTAGAAGCTATATATCAACGATACCCTTCTATACCTGAAATTTTTCCGGTTTATAGCGTTGGCATCGTAACCGCCCGCGACCGTCTGACCATTCACTGGACTTCGGAAGAGGTTTGGAACACGGTTACCAACTTCGTGCGCCTCGATCCGGAATTGGCCCGCCAAGCCTACCGCCTCGGCAAAGATGCCCGTGACTGGAGGGTGGAATGGGCGCAAAAAGATTTAAGCGATTCGGGGCCATCAAAGCAGCACATTGTGCCAATCCTCTACCGTCCCTTCGATGTGCGCTATACGTACTACACCGGCCACTCTCGAGGCTTTCACTGTATGCCGCGATACGATGTCATGCGGCACATGCTCCTCGGCTCGAACTTAGGGTTGATAACTCACAAACAAGAAGGATTAAATCTGCCTTGGTCTCATGCCCTTGTCACCAATCTTATCGTTGAACACGTTGCTCTCTCAACCCTCACAACGAACTATCTCTTCCCACTCTATCTCTATCATAACGGCGAACAAACCCATCTCTTCGATCAACACAGCGATCTACAGCGGACTCCGAACTTAAATGCTACATTAACAGCAACCTTAACACAAGCCTATGGCCGATTGCCCGCCCCGGAAGAGATATTTCACTATATCTACGCGGTTCTCTATGCGCCCACCTATCGAGAAAGATACTATACGTTTCTTCAGAGTGACTTTCCGAGAGTGCCCTTTCCTACACGTTCCGACCTCTTCTCGCGCTATGCCGATCTCGGCGCACAGCTCGTTCAGATTCATCTGCTACAATCTACCGAACTGAACCCTCCACTCTGTAAATATCACGGGCAGGGAGACCATCTTGTGCAACAAAGTGGAGCTTCCGGGTTACGCTACGGTCCTGTGGAACAGAGGGCTTACATTAACGCGCATCAGTATTTCGCACCGATATCCCAGAAAGTCTGGGAGTATCCTATGGGAGGCTACCAGGTCTGCGAGAAATGGCTGAAAGAAAGGCAGGGCCGCCGTCTCTCACTCGATGAGATTCAAACCTTCTGCCGAATCGTCACCGCTCTTGATCGAACGATTAGGTTACAAAAAGAAATAGATGCTCTCTACGATGAGATAGAGGCGTCCCCTCTTTAACCGATCAGGGAACGCGGAATCCCCTAAAGATCGGCCAAACACAACACAACAATCATTACGAAATAGGAAAGGAGGTAGACGCGGGTTTCTCGGCAGCAATAATCGAGTTCCCGCACAGTTCTCTATGGAAAAACTTTTGGCTGAAGCTCTTGTGCGTGATGTGCCGGACTTTCCAAAACCGGGAATCCTTTTTAAGGATATTACCCCGGTTTTGCAAGACTACGATGCCCTCAAACAGGTCATAGATAAGATGACCGAACAGAGTCGCCCGCTAAAAGTGGACGCGGTTGTGGGCATCGAGGCGCGAGGATTCATTTTTGGTGCTCCGTTGGCGCTCGAGCTGGAGGTGGGCTTTGTACCACTGCGCAAACTCGGGAAACTGCCCTACAATCGGCTCGTAGAAGAGTACGCCCTGGAATACGGCACAAACACGGTGGAGATTCATACCGACTCCATCAAACCGGGCCAAAGAGTGCTTATTGTAGACGACGTACTTGCGACCGGAGGGACGGCAGCCGCAGCCGCTCGGCTTGTGGAACGAGCCGGCGGGCAGGTAGCAGGCCTGTGCTTCCTCATCGAGTTAGACTTTCTTGAGGGGCGAAAAGCGCTCGAAAAGTACCCTATCATCAGCCTTATTCACTATCAAGAATAGCTTCAGGACGAGCCGAAGGCGTGCATTTTCATGCCTTCGGCCACCGATGCCGGGGGCTACCGTTGGTCAAACCATGCCTAAATAGGACATAGGGTCTGATTCCTACTTCTTTTAACGCCGACACAGGGGTCCCTAGAAAATCTGGCGATTTTCTGGGGACCCTGTATCGGTCTTGAAGAGCCGGTGATACGCTTGTCATTTCGAGCCGAAGGCGAGAAATCTTGAGTTTCAATTCCCACCAGTTCTGAGCGGAATGGCGCCCTTCCCCTCAAGACCGGTTTCACGCGCAGAGGATAGCACAAGGGCTAAAAAGCAAGGGTAGGCACAAGGCCTACCCCAACATCCTTCCTGTGGCAATCCTGTAGGCCAGACCGGTGCTGGCCTTCCGACGCTCGTTTCAGTAAACATGCATTGTGCCATCAGCACGACGTACGATGGGCATGAAGGCGCGTTTATAAGGATATTTTTGTAGCTTCGCGGTATCTATCTCAATCCCTAAACCAGGGCGCTCATTGGGGTAAAGAAAGCCTTGTCGCATCTCTGGTATACCCTCTATAACTTCATAAACCGGCTCCGGAAATCGTGTCCACTCCTGAATACCAAAATTCGGGATCACCATCTGCAACGCCACAGAAGCCGCTTGCGCCACAGGCCCTATGTCCGCTGCCCCGTGAAAAGCGCTTCGCACATTGAAAGGCTCTGCCAGCACCATGATCTTTCGTGCTTCCGTCAAGCCACCTACATGCAGGGGCTTAATGCGAATGTAGTCTACCCACCGATTCATAAAAACCGGCAGACAGTCCCAGCGCGACGTAAATATCTCACCGATGGCTAAGGGGGTCGTGGAGGCCGCACGCACAAGCGGCCAACTCTCCCGATGCTCCGGCATAAGGGGGTCTTCAAGATAAAATAGCCGATACGGCTCTAACTCCTTGGCGAGCCGTGCTGCCTGAATAGGGTCGAGTTGTTCGTGTACATCGTGCAATAGTTCTATCTCCATGCCGAGTTTGCTTCTTAAGTGAGCAAACAGCTTGGGCACCTGCAGTAAATAGGGTGTCGGCTCATAGAGGCTCGTGGGCGGAGCTTCCGGATGCAACGGTGGCAACTCACCAATAACTCCCGCCCCTCCATAAGGACCTACCTGACATCGAACCGCGCGAAATCCCTGTTCGATAAGCTTGCGGGCGTTATCTTCACACTCCTTTTCATCCCGACCACCCGCATGGCTATAACACATCACTCCATCCCGTGCCCGCCCTCCAAGGAGTTGATAAACCGGTAAGTTGGCGATTTTACCCTTGATGTCCCAAAGCGCTAGGTCTATCGCAGCCAGCGCCGCCATGAAGATAGGGCCGCCACGCCAATATCCCTGCCGATAGATCAGATGCCATATATCCTCAATGCGCTGAGGGTCCCGTCCAATAAGCAAAGGTGTAATGTGTTGGATGGTCGAAGCCACAATCGGCTCGCTGCCGTTGAGTGTGCCTTCACCAACACCCCATAGACCCGGAGTGTCTGTCAATACTTTGATAAATAGATAGTTTCTACCCGGACATGCCAGATAGACCTCAATATCGCTTATCTTCATAAGAGAGCCACCACCTACCTTTCTCTCAGCACCGATTGCGATGAAGGTGCCCGACGCCGAATCTCACATCGGAAAACGCCTCCGGCTATCGCCCCAGGATGCGCCTGAAAGGTAACGGTGATGCTCTGTTTTCCGCGCGTCCACTCGAACGGAATGGGGTAATCTACCTCAAAGAAAGCGCCGGGATGGTTGTGAAGCAAGGTCTGAGTCGCCAACTTTTGCCCATCCACAAGAATATCGAAGACACGCTCGCCTCCCTCATCTCCCCAATACATGCAAGAGAGCACCATCGGTTGGTCGGGCAACACTTTCAATTGCCAGGAAAAAGAGCCGGTAGCATCACGCCACTGCCCTCCGTTGAAAACGCCGGTGTTGCTATCGTGGGCTTGCAACTGATGCGCCTGCTCTGAGTTTGTGTCACCGGGCTGAACCCTATCTACAACCAAGGCCTCTCGCTGTGCCCGCTCCGCCATGGCCGCTTTAAAGCGTGCGTATTGCGGGCTGCCCTTGTCCATCAATCGCCAATAGACCCCATAGGCCTGATGAATCACCTTGTAGAGCGGAATGAAGGTGATCGCCGGATCGGCACCAACGCTTCTATAGACTAAAGGCTGGCCGGCAACGGGGCGCAACATGGAGGCCATAGAAAGGCTGTTGATGGGGAAATAACCGGCAGTCAGAGGCATACCGTGCTCATCTAACAGGTAAGTCTCTCGCACCTCCGGCGTGATAATACCGGCCAAAACGATCGGCCCCACCATGAATGCCACCATATCCTTATCGTCTGGCATAGGTGCGGTGTGGAGTATCATAGGCATCTTCGCCTCAACCGTATCGCCATCGTGCCAGACCCGCTCCATGGAAAGATAAGAACCTGGTCTTACCGCAAATCTTAACGGTTTTCCGTTTACCCATACCCGGTAATCTGACGTCGTCCAGGCCGGAACCCGAAGGTTGAGCGTCAGTTTCGTGGGCCGGCGCACATGGAACTGCAACTTGGTAGTATCCGATTCGGGAAAGGCCGTCGTTTGAACGAGACGCACGCCTTTCTGCTGCCAATTTAGCTCTGATGGAATAAACAGATTAACATAAAGACCATCCGAGCTATGAAAATAGATGCTATCATTCAGCTTCGCAAACGATTCGACGCCCGTGCCATAACAACACCAAAACGAATGGGTAGGGGTTCCCCACTGCTTCGTACTACCGGCAGCGAGCGGTGTGTAGTAGATCATCATGCCGGTCTGCGGGTCTTGTGCCTCAAGAATGCCGTTGTAGAGGGCACGCTCATAAAAGTCTGCGTATTTCTCATCTGCCGCCCAGGTGAATAGGGTACGAGTGACCTTCAGGATATTGTAGGTTGTACATGTCTCCTGATTATTGGAGACAAGAGTATTTGCCAATCGGTTAGGCGGGCCCCAATACTCTCCTGCATTGCTTCCACCGGTGGCATAAGAGCGTGTTTGTGTCACTAGATTCCAGAAGTAGCTTACGATAGAGCGATACGTTGGGTCTCTGAACAGCTCATAACGCCTTGCTGCCCCCAATATCTTTGGGATATGCGTGTTTGCGTGGATACCGGTGAGATCATCGTGGTGAAGGGCTAGAGGCCCTAAGAAAGACGCCTGATCGAAACGATGGGCTAGAACGAGATCGTTCGGATTGTGAGTCAACGTATAGAGCCGGTAGAGCACGGCAGGCATTCCGCCAAACTCTACCTGCAAAACACGATCCATCTGCCAAGGTGCGAGCCGGTCGGTGCGCTGTTTAAAGTAGGCCGCCATGCGCTCTGCAATTCGTAAAGCCTGCTCATTGCCGCAAAGCGTATAGGCATCCACAAGGCCGGCCATGATCTTATGAATGGTGTAGTAGGGCGCCCAAACGGGTTTACCCGTCTCTAACCTGTCGAAAAACGAGGTAGGAAAGGCGGAAAGATACTCGCCTCCTAGCGCTTTCTGGCATTTTGCCAACTCCGCCACCAGGTAGTCCACACGCCGTTTGAACGCCTTATCCCCTGTAGCTCTATAGAGCAAGGAACAGGCAGAAAGGTAGTGTCCAACAAAGTGGCCCCGAAGCTCACAATCGGGCGCCTCCCAACCGCCTAATGGTCGGCCCGGATGCGGCAAGCCTGCATTAACACGAAAGTTATAGAGCAGTCGGTCAGGATCAAGGGAAAGTAGGTAGTGCGCATCGGCCTCACGCGCCGTAAGAAACGGGCTTGGCAGCAGTCGAACGTCGCGCATATCGAACGGCTGAACGACTCCCGGCCAGAAGGAGTGCGGCAGCATCTTTGCACCGCTTGCTGCCGCTTCCCCTCCTAAGCCTACAATCGCGCACAAAATGCCGATGGCACCAAGCACTCTACCGGGAATGCGCCGTCTGCTCAACTTCATTCCCCTCTCCAACAAACTCCACATCCACATACTGGCCTCCCGTCGTCTGGTGGCAGTGCACCGCAAGTAGATTTGGTCCGGGATGCAGGGTTTTTAGAGCCTCCGGTCGTATCGGGACAACCTCATACTCCGTGAGAAAGCCAGGTTCTTCAAACGCAAGGACGCCATTGATATAGACCTGCACATCCTCATCGTGATGCAGCAGCAATAGCGGATGTTTTAAGAGATCGGCCTTCAGGTCTACCGTACGCCGCAACCAGATGTCGTCCGTGTTCCATTCGGTATGGACGATAGCTCCCGGCGTGCCCTGCGTGCCGAACCCCGCCGCCCCCTCTTTCCATCCCGAATCGTCGAAGCCTGGCTTGAACCACCCCTCCCCGGGTCTCTGAGTAGTATATCTCCAAAGGATGGTCTTCGTCAGCACGGCCGGCTCGGGCAAAGGAGGTACATTATCGAATCGGCCCTCGTTTACCTCTGTCATGATCTTCGGGTTCATCTTGATCTCGGCGCGGTCATAGGTCATGATCCCATTGCACTCCGTCTCCACATCGCTTAACTGGGTATATACTGCCGCGCTCAGCCCGGGCTTTTCGTGCAGCTGCCACACCTTTTGCAGCAGTTGGGCGTAACGCAATGTGAGCATCTCGCGATTTGGTAGCCCCTGATAGCCCCAAGATTTCTGCGACCACGTATGCCCTTTCACCGCAAAACCAAGCCCGCCAAACTCACCTAGCACAGCGGCGCGATTCGGCTCCGGCTTAGGACTCCCCGGCCCCGGATAGTTGTGCATGTCAATTACATCGCCGACCCCTTCATCCGTCCATCCACTTGCGTTATCCACCAGGCGGGAGGGGTCCAGCTCCTTTATCATCGAGACAATGCGCGCCGTATCAAACTGCCCCCATCCCTCATTAAACGGCACCCACATGATGATGCAAGGATGGTTCCAGTGTGTCTGGATCATCGCCTTGAGTTCATGTTCGAACTCTTGATCGCGCCGTGCCAAAATCTCCGGGTCTAAATTCGCCGGGCGGCTGGCGCTGGGCATGTCTTGCCACACCAAGATGCCAAGATGGTCGCAAAGAGAATACCAGACGTCCGGCTCAACCTTCACATGCTTGCGTAAAAGATTGAACCCAAGCCGCTTGATCGTCTCCAAATCGTAGCGCATAGCAGCCTCACTCGGCGCCGTGTATAGCCCATCGGGCCAAAACCCTTGGTCTAACAGACCGATTTGAAAAATCGGCTTGTTATTCAGCAGGATGCGCGTAATGCCCTTTTCATCCGGCCCTATCGAGATTTTGCGCATTCCGAAGTAACTCTTCACCATGTCCACAGCGCCGCCAGCGTTGCGCAGCGTTACCGTTAGCCCGTAAAGAAACGGATCGTTGGGTGACCATAATTTTTCATTAGGAATGGAAAGCGTTAGCTCCGCATTTGGCGCTCCCGAACCTCGTGCCACCACACGATTCTGCTCCGTTGCCTGCGCTTCCACCTGGTAGCCTGTTATTGAGCCGTTAACGAATACCGTTAGATGTAGTTGAGAGTGGTCTATATCGGGGACGATCTTGAGATCGGATATATAGGTATGGGGTACCGGCTCAAGCCAAACGGTTTGCCAAATCCCTGTGGTCGGTGTATACATGATACCGCCGGGATGTAGTGTCTGCTTGCCATGCGGTTGCAGTCCACCCTCTTCGCCGTCTGTCGGATCATAAACCGAAACCAGCAGGTCTTGCGAGCCGCTCGGCTTTAGCGCCTCGGTGATGTCGAAGGTAAACGGATCGTAGCCCCCTCTGTGCGTACCGACCTTTTTCCCATTTACCCATACGTTCGTCTCCCAATCTACAGCCCCAAAATGCAGCAACACGCGCTTCCCATGCCAGCTCGGAGGCACATCGAAAGTGCGATGATACCACACGCGCTCATTTGGCGTGACCGATCGCATGACTCCCGATAGCGCCGACTCCACAGGGAAAGGCACCAGAATGTGACCATCAGCCGCTCCCGACCAGGAAGCATCCTTCGGGATAATGGCATACTCCCAAAGCCCATTGAGATTCTGCCAAACGCTTCTCTCCATCTGCGGTCGTGGGTACTCTGGGTGATCGTTTGTTGGCGACACCGAGTCGGTCCACCGCGTTTTCAAAGGGCCTATGGCCGCGTGCCATTCCTCCCCTCTTACTTGACTCTGCATGAGTACTCCTCCTAAAAGAAAGGCTGTTAATGTGACTACGACGTTGGCAAACCGGTAAAATCCACGATCCATCTCAGCGACTCCGTGATAAAGTTTGTGGGCGACCTCGCCCTATGCAAGCGGTTGTTTGATAGAGAATACCCGAAAATATTCTCTTATGCGCAACCTTTCTACTGGTTGCGAACAAAAATTAGCCGTTGGCTGCCCATTTTCCTTCCCCCTATCCATCCTCCGTCTGCCCTTAAGCTGAGTGCCTCCATAACCGAAAATAGACACACCCTTCATTGCAGACAGTGCTATTTGCTGGGTAAGTACGCTCACTTCGATGACGTTGAAGGATACGACTATGACATCACAAAACCGAACAATGCGATTCTATATCGGAACTCTTTTTATTGCCACCATGTTGGCCGGCCTAACACGCACCAAACCGGTCTCGGCCGAACTCCGCTTCTACGATGATGCTCCCCATGCCGGTGAATGGCAGGCCTTCTACAACCAACTGCCTGCCGTTTGGAAAACCGACAAGATCATCATCGTGCAAGAGGTCTCGCATCAGCAGCTCGTGCAGATTTTCAAAGAGGCCTATGGCAAAGTGCCTGCCAACGCCGACGGCATAGATGGCTGCTATCAGTTTGGAGGCGAGCGGATAGATGCCGACGCAACTATCAGCCTCTTGAATACACTCCACGGAGACGCCGCCATCGAGGTCTTCGCCCACGAATACGGGCACTTCGTGTGGGACCAGCTTCTGAATCATGCCCAACGTGAGGCTTACCGCCAACTTTGGCAGCAACAAAAAGCCCAACACCATCTCATAACCGGCTATGCAGCAACCTCACCAGAGGAGGGGTTTGCAGAGACCTTCGCCTACTTCTTTTGTAATCGTAAGGAGCTTGATGCCAAAGCTCGCTCCTCGGAAATCTTTCTGTCCGATCTGCTAGACACGTCCGCTGCTCAGAGACAAGTGGCACAATCCAATCCTTGACTCCTAGCTGAGAAAACGACATAATAAAAGTTAACTTAAGGCCGGTACTCTTCTTTGTACCGGCATTCTTTGCAATCTTCACGTTCTAAAAAAGGAGAAAGATTCGTGCGAAACGTTGCGCGCTTTGTTGCCTTCTGCGCGGTGGCTTTGACGCCCACCTTTGCAGCCGCGCAAGTCTGGAGCCCTGATGCCAAACAGCTGATTATCGAGGGTACGCCCCCCTTACGCATTGACTTTACTTCAGCCTCTGCTGCCGTTGCGCCTACCCCCACCCCTTTGTTGCCCAATAACGCGACTGGCTCTCTCTTTGCCTTCTCTCCAGATGGCAAAACGCTCGCCTATCGTAATGGTAGTGGCGATCTGGTGCTCATGGATATACCTACCGGCAAAACTATCCCCATTGAAAGCCATCTCGAGGCTCCTGTAAGTTGGGCACCGGATTCTAAAACGCTTGCAGCGGTCTGCCGCAACGATGCCGGCCAACTCATTCTGCATATAGACTACCGAGAGGGGGGTTATCGCATAAAGCCTATCACACTTCCTTTCCATCATTTGGCCGGCACCTGCCCGCCCGTACAATGGGTGCCAGAAACCGATAACGTCCTCCTTGTAGGCGGAGACGGCACGAAGCGAGACCTCTGGCTCGTAGATGCAGGCATTCCAACACAACTAACACAAACCGGCGATGTGCTCGGTTTCGTGGTCTCGCCAGACGGTAGTCGCGTAGTTTGGATACGCCGTAGCCCAAACACCCACTATATTCTCTTCTCGCTCTACGAACTTATCATCAACGCACGCAGTCTGCGCAAACTCGATTTTCCCAATCGCCTTCCCCAAGTCAATCCCAATCCGCACGACGCCGTGGATGCCGTGATACAGGCTGTGCTCTCTACCGACCTAACCCACATCGCCTTTGTCACCGTTCAACACAAATCGCCTGCCACAGTAACAGTTTGGCTCACAGATATCAAAGGGAGCATGGTTCAGAAGGTCACCACGCTTACTTCCCCTCCAACAACCCTGCCCTCCTTCTCACCAGATGGGCATCTGCTTGCTGTTCTTGGAAGACAGAAGCAAACTCCCGTGCTCGTTCTCTTCGACCTGCAAGCCAACCTCGGTCGAACGATAGTGCTGAACCCACTAGGACAGTAGACCACCATGTTGCTCGCGCTCGATGTCGGAAACACCAATATCGTCTTCGGGGTCTATCCCAATCATCGAGACCCAATCATCGGTCCTTGGCGGCTTCATACCGATCGCGATCGCACCGCCGACGAGCATTTTGTGCTTATCAAAGCGCTGCTCGAACACAATGGGCTTCATCTTAGCGATATCCATCATGTGGCTCTATCAAGCGTCGTTCCCACAATGAATGACACTTTGGTGGAACTGGCACAACGTTATTTCGGCGTACAGCCCTTCATCGTTACATCTCATGTTCAACTCGGTATCACCATCCACTACTCACCACCCTCCGATGTGGGAGCCGACCGCCTTTGCAATGCGGTGGGCGCTTTCGCCCGCTATGGCGGCCCTGCCATCGTAGTGGACTTTGGAACGGCCACCACTTTCGATGCCATCGCTCCTAATGGCGACTATTTAGGCGGGGCGATCCTGCCCGGCATCGGCATCTCGATGGATGCGCTCTTCCGCCAAGCCTCTCGCCTTTTCCGGGTGGAATTTGCCGCTCCTCCAAAAGCTGTCGGAACCAACACCGTCCACGCCATTCAAAGTGGTCTCGTCTTCGGTTATGCCGGCCAAACCGATGCCATGGTAGAGAGAATACGCAGTGAAATCGGGCAGAACGCCCGCGTCATTGCAACAGGAGGTTTGGCAGAACTGATCCACAGCGCAAGTCGAACGATTGAGATCGTTGACCAGCTCGTTACCCTGGACGGTCTCCGCATCTTGTTTGAGCGAAACCACTCAGACGACTCGAAATAGGCTCACCCTATTTGGAACCGGTGGGGTAGAATATTTGTTGTTATAAGTAAAGCGCTTTACTTTTCCTATCGCGCGCGTCTCGAAACCCTTCAAACAAACCCTCTGGAGGTAACAATGCAATCACGAAAACGTTCTTCTGCCCGAAACGCCCAGCTTTCACGGCGAACACTGCTTACCGGTGCTATAGGCGGGTTTTTAACGCCTCTCGCGCTTCAGATTCGTTCTCGCTCCCAAGGCCCGGCTCTTCATGTCAATGTACTGCTTCAGCGTCACCCCATCAACCCACACATCTATGGCATTAACGAATATGGTATTGATCCTAGTTTGGCTAAAGAGATCAGACTGCCGGCTACGCGATGGGGTGGCGACGGCACCACACGTTATAACTGGAAAGTAGACGCCTCCAATGCTGGTGGAGACTGGTTCTTCATGGCCGGAGATGGCAAGGATAATCCTGTACCAGGCCAATCCTCCGACGAATACGTACAAAACGCTCTCGCAGTAGGAGCTAGCCCCATCATCACCATCCCTATCATCCAGTATATCAATAAGGTCTCACAGTGGGACTGCTCCTTCCCCGTCTCCATCTTTGGTCCGCAACAGGCGGTCAACCCCTATGTTCATCCTATCGTCAACGGCAAACAGACCGATGCCGGTAACGGCGTTCGCCCCGATGGAAGCCTCATTACTTTAACCACCGACCAAATCCTGCGCATTCACATTGTAAACACGCCCGACTTCCAAAAAACGTGGATACGGCACCTAGTCCAAAAGTTCGGTACGGCAGCCCATGGCGGAGTGCCGATCTACCAAATGGACAACGAGCCGTTCGGTTGGTCGAATACCCATCGCGATGTCCATCCTAACCAGCCCACCTATACCGAGATCGTGGAAAGGACGATCCCCTTCGCGAAAGCCGTGAAAGAGGTGGACCCAACGGCCAAAGTTCTTGGCCCCGGTGATTTCGGTTTTGCAGCCTATCGCGGATCGCCGGAGAAGAACCCGGGCCACCTTTGGAACGTCCAGTACTATCTGCAGGCGCTGCATCAAGCCTCGGAACAAGCCGGTGTCCGTCTGCTAGACTACCTCGATGAGCACTACTATCCCACCAAAGATGACGGACTTCCCGATAACGACAACGACCCCGCCGTACAAGCGTGGCGTCTGCGGGCCACACGCTCTCTTTGGGACCCCACCTACGTCGAGAAAGACTGGATAGGAAAGTACTTCGGCCCTATCGCGCTTATTCCCTCTATGAAAAAGTGGGTAAGCCAGTTCTTCCCCGGATGCAAAATCTCCATCACCGAATATAATTTCGGCGCCCTGAACACCCTTAACGGAGCGCTAGCGCAAGCGGATGTGCTGGGTATCTTCGGGCGGGAAGGACTAGACCTTGCCACACTGTGGGGTTCCCCCAAAGCGACCGATCCCGGCGCCTATGCCTTTCGTATCTACCGCAACTACGACGGAAAGGGTAGCGCTTATGGAGACATATGGGTTCAGTCTGTCAGCGCGAACCAAGATCAGCTTGCTATCTATGGGGCTCAGCGCTTGAAGGATCATGCCTTAACGCTGGTAATCATCAACAAAACCGACAGCGACCTCACCAGTCAACTTCATCTCACCGGTTTCTACCCGAAGAGCACAGCAGAGGTCTATCGCTACAGCGGAGCCAATCTGCAGGCCATTGAGCGCCAACCAAATCTAACCGTCTCCAACACGGGCTTCCAGGCCACCTATCCCGCCAACTCCATCACGCTTATCGTGCTCCACCCTAACATGTAGGGGCGGGTTTGAAACCTGCTCCTACTTTGCCTGGATCCCAATCGTTTTCAAGAACTTAGGCATGTCGGTGGCGGGCAAGGGGACAGGGCGTATCGTGGTACGCGGTGTGAACGGCAAGGAGGATGGCGTAATGAGCAGGGCGTCAATGGAGAAGGTGTAGAGCCTCGTCCGCGGCGCCGTGTCGGCAATCTTGATCGAGAGCGCATGTGAGCCTTGTGATAAGGACGCTCGGCCTAAGTAAATCCAACCGAAATATCCGCTAAGATAACGCGGCCCCGCCGGCGTTGTGGTGGTAGGAGGTTGAGGAGGTTGATGATCGATATACCAAGTGAACGGGGACGTTTGCGGCCCCGGAATCGTGCCGGCGAGCCAAATGTCGTAATCGCCGGATGCATTTACCTCGAAAGTATATCGCGCCGCGTATTCATGAATGATCTGCAAAGGCTCTTCAGGAGTTGAAAGTCGCAGATAGGCTCCTCCGGAAGCGCCCGCATTCTGCGCGATCTCGGTAAAATTGTCTAATGCAGGGTTCTCGCCCTCGATCCAAATAAAAGGACTAAGCGCCGCTGCTAGCCCCTCCACAGCAGGGCGTACTGCCGTGTAGGCACCTAGGTAGTCTTTGCGCCGCAGAAGCATCGCTGCCTGATCACGCTGCAACTCTCCGAGCGCCCGATCGGCCTTGCTAGCATGAGGCAATAGCATCGTCACCAAGGTTACAGCATCGGTGGCAGCCTCTGTTGGGATTGGGCTTTCCCCCACCCCGGTAAACACGAGCGGCACATTCGCAAAGCGAACTTCGATGAGGTCTTTTCCTACAACTTTAACGGGAACGGGGGCACCATCCGGTGTAAAGGCACGTGCTATGTGCGGGTCCGGCACTTGAAGGCGAACCACACGAGGCCCTAAAAGCGAGACCAGAACCGTCTCCGACCCGCTAGGAAGATGGATAGTATAGCCGCTAAACGAGGGCCACCAGTCGTCAAGCGTCCCCTGAACCGGAGCCGGTATCCAAAATACCGATTCGTCTCCAGGCACCTGTCCGGTAAACGCTGGGCCTGGCGCTTGAAAGGGATAGTACAGCACTCGTGGAGTTTGCAGAGCGGCAATAGGCGAATCGGTTAGCGTATGCGCCGCCCGCTTAAGCCAATCGAGATGATCCGGTGTGACTCCGGTAACGAAGAAGCCTTTAAACCCGAGGTTTTGTAGACTTGCCAACTGCCCTATCAGATCGGTGTAGGAAGCGTAGCTACCTGCGGTGCCCTCTGGTACCGCAATGAGCCATCGTGGAGGACGACTTAGCGAAGCCACACCGTAAAGCGGCGCCATCGAGCGATTGAGGGAAGGTGGCTCTTCAGGCGAAAAAGCTGCGGCCAATCCATCGGGTGGCGAAGAGTCGTTCAACGAAACGTTGGACAGACTTTGCAGCCCGCCGCTGTAGACAACCGGCACGTCGGCCACATAGCGCTGCAACTCATCTGCAATGGTTTTTAACGCATACCGCAGAGTCTGAGCACGCCAATCGGAGAAATCGTCCCACCAAGTGGAGAGAGTAGGTTGTGTTACGCGATAGGTATCGCCCGTTGCAGGGTCGTAGAAGTAGGGAAAGCCACGTCCTAAAGACCATAATGGGATCAGACGTGCCATCTCTTGGAGAGAGGAAAAGCTTTTTGAGAGCTGCCACTTGGCCGTCAAAGCATCGGGCGTGCCGTATTTGCGAGAGAGGTAGCTCTCCCACGATATCCGAAACATCTCTGAGTTAGGCACCATAAAAAGGGCTTCGTCGCTAAAACCAAGGGTTGGCCCCAGCGGGTCAAGAAAAAACCGCAGGCCCGCCCCAAAATGGATTTGCCGCAGCAGGCCTAGAAGACGGTCACGATAGCTATCGAACTCTCCCCACACGTCCGGCAGGCTAACTCCATCGGCATCTGGAGTGAGTGTTAGCAAAGGCAACAGCAAGGCGACAGGATGCGCCGTTCCATGAAAATCATCCAGCGAGATGCTTGCCACACCGCCATTGATCGTGGCCATCCCGGCCCCGATAAGCCTACTATCGGCCGCAGCATCTACAACAAAATAGGCTGCAGATTGCGCATGGCTCACCTGCCACAAAGCCACATTGCGGTTTGGATCGTCAAATCGGTAGACCGCCGGACGCACTTCAAAACCGGTGAGTGGCTGCTCAATCCCCTTCCCAAACCCAATGCCATAGTGGAAACCTCGCGCCTCCATCGCATCTATGAGCCGCTGTACCGCCGATGGAGACACCTCCACAAGAGAGCCTGGTGGGGTTATCAACACATCGGTAATGCCGTGTGCTTTGAGGGCATCGAGATAGGCTTCATCCGAATGCCAAGCAGAGGGTGTATCCTCCTTAAAAGAGGAGGGAGTAAAGGCAATGCCCACAGGCATGTAAGGCACACTGTTCCAATTAAGTGTGTTACTTGCCGTTACTTGCCATGTAAACGCCGAGGAGGCTGCAGCAGGCCGATAGGTTCCTGCACGAAAACGGTCAGAGCTTACTGCCTGGGCGCGGCCATAGAGACCGGGGAGTTGCAGGCAAAGAAACCCAAGTGCGCATAAAAGATGGCGTTTGTGCATAACTATCCCGATGCCACACAGAAGCCTTTCCTTAAGTAGGTAGCGGATACTCTTCTACCGGCGAAAAGTGTACCACCGTAACCGTGTCTTCAACGGAGATATCGCTAGAATAGATACGCCTGAGAAGAGCCACAACATCATCCACAGAGCGGAACTCCGGGTTCTCCTTTTGAATCTCTCTCGGCGAGAGAGCATCTATGGTCTTTACCTCTACCCTATCCAATATGGCAGTGAAGAGCTTCTGACGCTTTCCGAAGCGCGGCCCTATCGTCACCCAAACGATCATCCCGGCTTTATACTTATCGGTCTTATCCCCAAGACGAATCGTCACTGTTTTACGACCGGTACGTAAAGCCTCCTCATAGTACTCCGAATAGAAGTTGAGCGCATACATAGGGTACGAGATATCCTCTTTGTCCTCTTCAACGGTTTATGGAGACCGTATTGCCTTCCCGTAAGAGCATCGGCCTCCTTCAAAGTCGGCATATGAGCCTAAAGTTTAGCACAAAACTTAAGAGCCGTCAATTTCACGCCCCTCCTCTGCTGCGTTGTTATCGGCACGCTCCATTCGCTCGGGTGCGGAAACGCCGAGTAAGCCCAATAGGTTATTCAGCACTATCCGAGCGCAATTCACCAACGCCAGTCGAGCCTGCACAAGAGAACGATCGGGCTCTCCCTGCGAATTAGGCAAGACCCGACAGTTCTCGTAAAACAGGTTCAACAGGCTGGCCAAATCTATTGCGTAGCGCGTTAAGCGATGAGGGGCAAAACGCTCCGAGGCCGTTGCCACCTCCTCAGGATAGTCGGCCAGCTTTCGTAAAACCTCTAGCTCCCTCGGATGGGTCAGCAGATTCCGGTCTACCTGCGCTGCCGACAATACGGCAATGCCCATCTCTTCTGCCTTTCGGAGAATACTGCAAAGCCGCGCATGCGCATACTGAACATAGTACACGGGGTTTTCGTTCGATTGACGCTTGGCCAACTCCACATCCACGGTGGCAGGAGTCTCATAGGAGTTCAGAAGGAAATAGAAGCGTGCCGCATCACGACCGATCTCATCTACCAAGTCTTCCTTCAGTTCGATGATGGCACCTTTTCGCTTGCCTCCAATAATGGCCTCTCCATCGCGCATCAGCGAAACCATTTGGGTAAGAATAATATATAGCCGCTCCACGGGATAACCAAGGGCCGCCACAGAAGCCCGCAAACGGGCGACATAGCCGTGATGATCGGCCCCAAAAATATCTACGAGGTGGGTAAAGCCACGCTCAAATTTGTCTCTATGATAGGCTGCATCCGCTGCGATATAGGTGGCCTTTTCATTTGAACGCACCAAAACCCTGTCTTCATCGTCGCCAAAGGCGGATGTCTTCAACCAAAGTGCCCCATCCTTGCGGTAGGTATATCCACGCTCGGTAAAGAGGCGGATGACCTCCTCTACCGCTCCCGATTCGTAGAGACTACTCTCGAAAAACCAACGATCGAAGAAAACCCCAAACGCCTCCAACGCCTGCCGTTGCAACTCCAGGATAATGCGCAGTGTGGCTTCTCGAAAATATCGATCTTTCTCCTCCGCCTCGCTACTCGCGGTCTCCTCGTCTCCAAGCAGCTCCTTCACCACCGCGGTCTCGTACCGGTTTCCGATCTCCTCTACGATACGTCGGGCAATGTCGCGCACATATTCACCCAAGTAGCCATTTTTAGGGAAGGGAATGATCGGCTTACTCGCATCCCCAGTAGAAGGCTCGGTCTCCACATCGCCTTCCGGCATCGCAATGGGATAGCCAAGCTCTTGCAAGTAGCGAACCTTCACCGTCCGAGCAAAAAGCTCTAGCTGCAACGAGTTGAGCGCATCATTTACGTAGAACTCTCGCTGTACCTCGGCTCCCTCTGCTGCAAATAAGTTGGCTAACACGTCGCCCAGCGCCGCCGCACGACCGTTTACAACGCTGATCGGGCCGGTTGGGTTCGCGCTAACAAACTCCAAAAGAATCTTCTGACCGACTCGCGCCTGAGAGCGCCCATAGTCTTTTCCTAACTCCTCAATGCGCACCAAGGTGTCGTAAAGCCAGTTTGGATTCAAAAACAGGTTAAGAAATCCCGGCCCCGCCACCTCCACACGCTCAATAATCTTATCGGGGTCTTCAATATGCCGACGGATGATCTCGGCAATCGCGCGACTATCTGCCACATCGGTGAATTTACGCAGAGTCAACGCCAGGTTGCTTGAATAGTCCCCAAACTGCTTTGACGGGGGCATCTCGAGTTTTACCGTGAAATCATCTGTTGTCAGCTTTAGCTCACCGGCCTCACGCGCTGCCAAAACGGCTCGCCTGAGGATGTTTGCCAGCTTTTCCGTAATCACCTAATAGCCACTCCTCGAAAAAGATAAAAACGATCGTATCCTAGCGCAGAAACGCGCTGAGGGAGGGTATGTAAGAGATAAGAAGGGCAACAATTCCCATTCCGATAAGGGCCTGCAGCAGCCCCATACACCATATTTTTCGGAGAATATGTGGCCGCTTTGGATAGCTCTGCAAGTAGCGTTCGATCAGCTCTTGCCCGGCCTGAATGCCCTTCTCCAACTGATGCACACTCGCAGGACGCGTGGTGAACCAGGCCTGCAAAAAAGCCCCGACACGACGCCATGTGAAGAGCGTCACCAAGCCTGCAAGCACGATAGCGGCATCCTGCAGCCACGGGAAGCAACTGGCCAGCTCCGCCACAAAGGCAAATATTCCCATCGCTGCCACCAGATTCGTGCCACAGCGCGGGTGTACCCGAGGCATCCGCCGAACGACTGCCACAACAAGCGGCTCCTGGCGCTCTATGGCGTGAACCGTCTGGTGCTCTGCAGCGTGATAGCCTGCCAGCACCGAAAATCGCATCAAAAGGAGATAAGGCAAAATAACAACGCTACGCACACACACCGCGCAAGCCGACCACCACGGATGAGCCTCCTGAAGTGCGGCATTCATATTGAAAACCCAACGAGGAATAGATGGGACTAACAAGGCCAGTCGCTCTAGTCCCCAGCTCGAAAGCCATAGGCTTCCGAAAATGAGCAGACCCATAAAAGCTCCGGTTGCCACAAGAGCTAGATTGGATGCTCCGGCTTGGATGCGGCCATCGGTAAGGTAGACCCCAAACAGCGTGGCCATCCCCCCAATAGGCGGAAGTTGCGGACGCCACACAGGCTCGGGAAAGAACAGGTCGAGGGGATGAACATAGCCCAGGCAGTAGCCCTCTTTATCCACTACCGGCAGCGCCGGTAGGCCTTGGTCTAAACGGCTATGCCAGCGCTCGCGTAACATATCTAGCGAGGTCTCCGGCGCTACGGTCTCCGCGGCCGGCTCGATAAAGTCGCCCACAGAGGCCCACTTTACCTCATCATCTAGTCCCTTCTCTTTGGCGTAACGCAACAGAGTTTCGCGCCTCACCATACCCATCAGATGGCCGTCAAGCGTTACCGGCAAGGCTTCTACTCCATAGGTTCGCATCAGATGTAACGCCCGCTCCATACTGTCCTCAGGAGCCGGCAGAGGCCCTTGACGCAACAGCCCCCTCAGCGTTAGCGGCCAGCGTTCTTGGGTTGCTACCGATGCATTTTGATCTAAAAACCTAACATCGCGATCTGACATGGAAATCTATCATCTAAAAAAAGCGATTAGCGCCGATAGAGGCGGCGCTTTTGAAAATTATACCTTACGCAGCCCTCATTGAAGAAGAAGACTTGCCTTTGCAATTCGTATCGGAATATATATCTCTGGCAAATCTCTGGAATTCGCAGACCGAACCTATCCTCACTACCAGACTTCAGAAAGGGTTGCAACTTGACACCAGAAGACCTCGCACAAAAAGCGCGACAGATCGCCAATGCCGTGGAAACGGCCATAATCGGCAAAAGCGAAGTGGTCGAGTTGGCGCTTGCCGTGCTGCTAGCCGAAGGCCATCTGCTCATTGAAGATATCCCCGGTGTGGGCAAGACCACGCTCGCCAAAGCGCTGGCGCGCGCTTTGGGCATCTCCTTTAAACGCATCCAGTTCACGCCCGATCTCCTCCCTGCCGACATCACCGGCTCCTCCGTTTATAACCAAAAACAGGGGGAATTCGAGGTGCGTCCCGGCCCGCTCTTCGCCAATATCGTGCTTGCCGATGAGATCAATCGGACAACACCTAAAACCCAGGCCGCCCTGCTCGAATCGATGGAAGAACGCCAAGTTACCATAGATGGCAACTCGATTCCCCTTCCCTCCCCCTTCTTTGTCATCGCGACTCAGAACAATATCGAAATGGCCGGCACCTATCCCCTCCCCGAAGCTCAACTTGATCGCTTCATGGCGCGCCTGGCCATGGGTTACCCCGATCGCGCCGCTGAACGACGCATCCTATCTCAGCAGCAACATACCCGCCCTTTAGAACAGATCGAACCTGTTACCCATGCCGAAGAGATTGTCGCCATCCAAAAACAGGTGCGCCAAGTTCACGTGGATGCAAGCCTTCAAGAATATGTGCTAGATATTGTAAACTATACGCGAAACCAGCCCCAAGTGGTGTTGGGGGCTAGCACGCGCGGCGCCTTGTGCCTGATGCACGCCGGGCAGGCATTAGCGGCGATAAGAGGCCGCACCTATGTGAAACCGGATGACATCAAAACACTTGCGGTGGCCGTGCTCGCTCATCGCATTATTGTAAGACCGGAATTCCGACTGCGGGGTACAACCCCTCAAAGTTGCGTGGAAGAGGCCATACAGCGTATTCGCGTGCCGGTTGACTAGTGAGCGCCTCGTTGAGGAAGGATAGGTTAGAGCATGCAGCATAGCAAATGGATTGTGCTCGGTTTTGGAGCGCTCTGCCTGATCACTGTAGCCACGGTGATCCCGCCGGCCCAACATCTCTACTATATGGCTGCCATCCTCATCACCCTGCCTGCTATCTCCTATTTTGCGGGCTGGGCTATGCTGCGCGGGCTTACATTTCAACGCGAACTCCCTTCTGCCGCTATGGAAGAGGAAGAGATCGATATCGTCTATGTGGTTTCAAATGACACCCGTTTTATGCGCTTTTTCCTCAGCACCTATGAGGAGTTTCCGCCCTGGCTTACCCCCGTTGAAGAGGAGCCGCTCTTTAATGTGCCCGCAAAGGGCACCGTCCGTGTCGCTCGCAGGGTGCGCTGTCTACGCCGTGGCGTCTATAACACAAATAGTTTTCATGTCTCCGCGATGGATCCGCTCGGGGTATTCGCATTTACGCAGTCGGTGGCAACAGAGGGCGAACTCGTCGTCTATCCTTCCCCATATAAACTTCCTCAAACCGTTATAGGCGGCGGCGAGCAGTTTGGGCTACAACAGATCGTGGCCTCTTTTCGTCAAGGTACAAGCGTAGACCTCTCCGGCGTCAGGCCCTATGTGCCAGGAGACCCCCTTCGCCGAATTCATTGGCGCCAAACCGCCCGAACGGGTCAGCTTAATGTCGTGGAGTTTGAGGAGATGCAGTCCTCGCGTCTGGTTTTGCTCCTCGATGCCCATCGCGGCTGCGATAAAGGCATAGAACCCCTGACCCCACTGGAGTACATGATTAAAGTGGCTGCAGCGCTGCTTACGGAAGCCCTCGAAGCCGGAGCCTGGAGCCGGCTCTGTATTACCGATGGACGTGCGCCGGCCGGCTTCCTCGACACCGGAGGAGATCGAGGTCAGACCCACCGTCACCTTTTGCTCGGCGAGCTGGCTCGGGTTGAGGCTACCGGTGAAATCTTGCCCAGCGATGTTATCTCCGCCATCTATCCCTCTCTCACGCCCGGCCTTGTGCTCGTGCTTATTACCACAACGGAAGACCCTGCCCTCCCGCAGGTGCTTTCCGATATCGTCACGGCACTCGGCATCCGCGCCTTTGTTATCGGCTTTGATGTCTCTTCTTTCCCCGAGTCCCCTCCAACAACCGGCAATTTCCATAACTTTCTCTCCTCTCTCGCCGCGGCTAAAGCGCAAACCCTCTTGCTAAGCTATCAAGCGGAAGCAGGGCTTGTTATAAAGGAGCACTTCTATGAACCCAGAAGCCACGCCTCGCACCGTTGAGGTTACCTCATCGGCAACCCCAGAAGAACGTCCAAGTATCCTGCTCTATCTCGCGGGACTGGCCGTTACGCTTAGCGGACTGTTTGCGGTGAACTATACCTACAACGGCCCCGGAGCGCAGCTTATCTACCTCCTCGCTATATTTGGCTACGCCTCAAGCTACCTCCTTCGCCGCCGTGGCGTCAAAACGCTTTCCGTGGGGCTGCTTCTCCTTATGATAGGCCTCGCTTTTGTTACCTTCGTGAATCCCTCCACCCTGCCCTTCTTTAATCAAGACCAGACCGATGATCGCATCCTCGGACTGCTGCAGCTCTTTGTCTGGGCATCCATTCTACATAGTTACACCCTCCTTAACGATTCAACCGTCCTCTTTGCCTGCGTGCCCTGCATGACTATGCTCGCCCTGGTGAGCGCTCGAAATCCCGACCCGGTCATCCACCAAGACTTTCTTGTCTTCGTGGCGGCCTCCATTTTTCTCCTGATCCATGAAAACTACCTGCGAACCACCCATACGCGCATCTTCACGGCTCCAAAACAAAAACGTTCGCTCTATTCCGGCCAGATCGCTCTTGCGCTTGCTTGCCTGTTCTGTACGTTGGTGCTCTCTAATATCGTCGCTACACCCTTACGCGCGATGGGACAAGCCCTTTTCGGAGCTATATTCCAACAATCCCCCTACTATCCACACTATTTACCGCTTTCGAACTCACCGAGCACCCAAGTGCAGGTTAGCGAGAGAAACCATGTTCGTGTTGCTAGCGGGCCTGTCACAAGCAGCGATCAGCCGCTTTTTGAGGTAACCTCCTCACGTCCGCTCTACTGGCGCGGCGAGGTTTTAACCTTCTACGATGGTATCGGTTTTGAAGCCGCGTCTGGGTCGTCGTCCACCGAACAACTGTTCCCTGAAGAACAATCCGACACGCAACGCATTCAGCAATATGAGGATATTACAGGCCCCATGGAGTCTAGGGATACCTCGCCCCATCACTTCCTCCTTCCGCAAAGCCCGATGGAATTAGACGATACCCAAATGCAACATAGCATGGAGATCAAGCAGCAAGTGCGTATCGTAGGGGGAACGATTCTCCAAATCTATGGCGCGGGCAATATTCGTTCATTGGACGTACCCTATAACACGCTGGCCTACGATCCACTTTCAGAAAAGCTCAGCGCGCCCGACCCGCTGCACATTCAGACGACCTATACCGTCGTATCACGCGTGCCCACCGAGGATCCGTCCATTCTACGCAAGGCACCCTCTTCGATCAACGATATCCCCTCCATTATTCGCGATACCTGCCTTCAAACTGCAGTGAATGGACATGACGATCCGGCCTTACGTAAACTCGCTCAGCAGATCACAAAAGGGCTTCACAATAACTACGATAAAGCATCCGCCATTCGAGCCTATATTGCCGGCCATTGCAAATACAACCTGCATGCTCCGCCGGCACCTGCCGATCAAGATGTCGTGGACTACTTCCTCTTTAAAGCGCGCCAGGGCTATTGTGATAGCTTTGGGGCTGCTATGGTCATGTTATGCCGCTATGCAGGCATCCCAGCGCGTTTGGCCTCTGGTTTCATCACCGGCGAAGTGCGTGGCGATAATACCTACCTGGTACGTGAGAAAGATAAGCACATCTGGGCGGAGGTTTTCTTCCCCAAAATCGGCTGGGTTCCATTCGATGCCACAGAGGGTGCTCAAGAGGTGACTACCTCCCCCGGACTGATGGGCCATATCAAGGATTTTCTTTCGTGGTGCTTCGCACATGGCGCCCTGCCCGCCTTCATCTTTTGTACCGTGATCGCTCTCTTGATCTTTGTGCTGTGGAACGAACTAGGACGACGCCTTCACTGGCGCCGTCGGGCTGCACTCCTCGCACCTGAACGCTTTGCCACAAACCGCGATGTCATCGCTCAGTATCTTGAGCTTTGCAATTTCCTCGCCCGTAAAGGTCTTGCGCGCGGCTCTTCTATGACCCCCGACGAGTATCTCCACGCGCTCACACAAACACTCGGAGATGGAGACTGGAAACCCCTTATGGGAGTCATTACCCAACTCTATACCGAGGCTCGCTACAGCCCTCGTGAACTGTCACCGGAAGAGGTTGATAGGATGAAACAGCACATCTCTCAACTACGTGCTCTGCTGCGTCACTATGCCGCCCCTGCCTCTAGGGTAACGGCACCGGCCACTACCTAAGCAAGTAAACTGCCGCCTAAAGACAGCAGGTAGGGGCTGGTTTACAGCAGCCCGACGAGTCTTCGGACCCGTCGCGAGCCTCTCCTTCAGGAGGGTGTCTTGAGACCGAATTATTCGCTAACTGTCAACAAAGAAAGGAGGGGGCGCTTCCTCTGTCGCCTAAAGACGACAGTCTCCGCGCCGAAATTTCGATGAGTAGAGAGATTGTTTACACCCCCAGTAGTCCGCAACTGCTCTGGCAAAAACAGTTGCTCCCGATCTATCTTTTTTGGGGATCGGCAGATAAGCTCAAAGAGGAGGCCATCGCTGCTCTCAAACACCATCTCATCGAACCGTCTTTTGCCGAGTTTGACTATGAGGTTCTCGACGCCGCTACCACCTCCCTCGATGCCATTCTCGCCGCGGCGTGCCAGGCCCCGTTCGGCTCTAGCCGGCGGCTCGTGGTCGTGCACGGAGCGGAGATTTGGCGCGAAAAGGCGCGATCCAATGAGGCCGATAGACTGGCCGAAGCTATCTCCCATCTTCCAACCTCCTGCTGCGTAGCCCTCATCGTTGCTGCACAGAATGATGAGGACAAACGCAAGACAGTCCTTACCCCACGCCTCGATAAAGCTATTGGAGAAAAAGGAGCTTTGGTCTCCTGTCGATCGCCTTCCGCTGATACCTTAAAAAAGTGGCTCCTACAAAAAGCTCAGAAGGAAAACAAAACCTTTGAGCCGGCAGCGCTTGAACTTCTACTCACAACCACCGGTCACGAGCTGCACACGCTTGAGCAGGAGTTGGCCAAGTTGCTCGCCTATAGCGGCACACGCCCCGTGATCACCAAAGCCGACGTACAAACGCTTGCCACCGATACCCCAGAAGATGTTATCTTCGCTGCGGTTGATGCCGTCGTTAAGCGTCAAGCGGAACTGGCGCTCCAACTCCTCGCCGAACTTCATCGTTATGAGCCGAAACCGCAGGCCGTAGCCGCCAAGTTTCTTGCGCTGCTTGCCCGCCAGTTCCGCTTGTTATGGCAGGCCAAGCTGTTGATTGAGCTGGGCATTAGCCCCAACCAAGTTTCCCATCTGCCGGAGGATATCGCTGCAGAATTGCCTAAAGAGGCTTCCATCACCGGGATGCACTGGAAAGCACGAGAGCTATTCGATCTGGCGAAACAGTGGTCGTGGCACGACTTAGCCGCCGCCATGGATCAGCTCTTAGAATGCGACACCGCCAATAAAGGTGCGGCAGTCCTCGATATCGGGCTTTTCGGAGCCGACCCGGCCCGTAACCTTCAAATTCTCGTTCTATCCCTCGCGTCCACACCCCTATCAACAGCAAACCCCACTATCTCTAAGAGATAGTGGGGCTATTCAGGGAAGCAAAGGTACGATCCTAATCAAGATGCGTTTTGACCGGCCTGCTGTAACTGTTTATGATAGTACTTCATGAGCCGAGACTTACGCCGCGCAGCCTGGTTTTTATGGATGATACCCCGCTCGGCGGTTTTATCAATCACCTTATAGGCAAGCTGTATGGCCTTCGCAATCTCCTCTTCTGCAGCGCCGCTGTCTATGGCAAGACGCGCCTTCTTGATAAAAGTCTTCATGGCCGACTTGGCCGCCACGTTCCTCAAATGATTCTTACGTGACTTGATAACATCCTTTTTAACCGATTTAATGTTGGGCAAAGATGCTCCCCCCCTTAACGCTTAGAGCGTAATAGTATCCTGGTTCGTTTCGGAAGTATACCGCATCAAACCTATCTTGTGCAAGTTAAGCCATCACGAAATCCCTCCGGACAGTCTCTCGGTTCGCCTGCCTCCTTCGCACAACACCAGCCCTAACCCCTGCTGCGCTAACAGGGCCGCCGCCGGAACGCCGGCATCGTTGAACAACAGGGAACAGACAACGCCTCCATAAAATCCCAGCCACATCGCGCGTTCCACAACTCCCTGCTGCGCTTTCTGTAAACGATGGAGGTAACCCGTAGCCATAAGATTGCCTAGTAAAACGGCCGCCCATGGACTATGGAACAATAGAAATCCTTCCATCCTCAGTTTTCGCAAAACGACTACGGCAAAACTTCCACCGCCCTCACCTTTCAAAGCCCGCGCGAGATGCGATTCATTGGCACCATGAAAATGAAGGTCTATTAACGCCAAACCCTCGAAAAGCAGCAGTGCCAGCACACCAAGCCAGGCTATCTCTTTCCAGCCAACCCGATCTTTTATCGAAGCGAAGAGAGCAAGACCGAATGCCCCGATCCCTGTCGGTATCGCCCCAACCTTTGCTCCCCATTGCGGCCACGCCACAACAAATAAAATAACAGCATAGACTACTACCGCCTTTAGCCATTTTCCCTTTTCCCCTATCAGCCACGGCAACATCACCAACGCAGCCCCGAACAAGGCACCCATGTACTCGTTGCCAATACCAAAGAACCGTGCCCCCTCCATCATCGAGTAGCTCATCCAAGCCCGGCGAATAAGATGAGAGCCTGTTAGCAGATCTCCGACCACGCATACTACGAAAACGCCGGCCATTGTCCTAAATACCGATACGGCGTCCCGTTGGGTACGCCACATCCATTCCCCCAGAGCAGCAAGACCCATCAAGCTGATCCCTAAGGCGATTCCGGCGGTAATTTCATTGAAAGCAAACAATGCCGGCAGCACAAGCAGGAGAAGAGGCAAAAGTCCGATTATCAATCCAAAAACCGATGGTGAGAGCTTCTGCCGTTTCCAGCATACCACGCCGCCCAAAATACACAACAGTTGTAGGGTTGGCAAGCCTCCATAAAGATTCTGCAACTCGGCTTGCATCACAAGCGACCGAAAATAGTCGCAAAAACTTTTGTAGGAGAAGCTTCGCCCTGCTTTAAACTCCCAAGCACGCCCTACAACGCTACGCGGTATGCGGTGTAGGCCAAGCTGTCGTGCGATTGTGGGCAAGAGATCGGTATTTACCCCAAGCCCATCCCACCGGGTAGAAGGGGGAAAGATCGTTCCATGTGGAACTCCCTGCCCCATTAAAAGCACCGGAGCTAAACGCTCACCTGTCGTTGCATTGGAACTTGGGCCTGGAGCGCAGCACCAGAAAATGGCGTCGGGACGGCTTCGAACCCACTCGATCACACCCAGCATCAACCGACCTAGCCGCCCTAGCGCCTCGCGACGATATGTCGCGACCATAGAAGGGAGACAGGAAGTGGCCTCCTCTGTCGCTCTCTGCAGATCAAAGAAGCTGATAACGGTCAGGCGTGTATTTGGCGGCAGTTGATTGAAGGCCCTAAGCATTCTGTCAACATCCGCCTCTGCGCCTTCCGGTGCCAGGAGGTTTGCCCTCGCACAAAAGAGTCGAGGCCCTGCCAAGTCCACAAAGCCATCCGCATCCATGGCCACCAGCAAAGCCTCATTCGCACGGACGTTGTTGTCAGCATCCGCAAAGGCCGCAGTCGCCCCGCCATAGAGGTGCACAAACGCACCTAAGAGACCGATATCTATCGGGTACCCGATGCGCCTGTTGACCTCATAACATTGTCGGAGCAAGGCCACATTCAACGCGCTTCCCTCAAATCTGTTCATGGATGTAGGGGGATATTCTGCCAAAATGCCATTGGGTGGCGCTACTGCACGACAGCCCGTTCCTAGGCTCAACAACAGCGAAGCAAGCCGATCGGCACCCTTTGCATTCAGCAGGTTGCGTGGCACGTTTGATGCAGCCCGACACACCATCCAGCCGCATACTCCCTGCGACGAAAACGCCTGCATAGCCGGGCGGAGAGGGAGTGTTTTCAAATCGGCACAGGTAAGGTCGGGGACAATGAGCAGAACAATACGTGGTGCCGCCGTGCAACTTCGCTGCAATACAAGCAGCAGCCAGAACGCCAACCAGCCCACAATTCGTTTTCTGACAGATAAGTGATGAATGGAATCCACACGCATAAAAGCTTCCGCGACATCCTTTCACAAAGTTCCTCGCACATTCATTCTAGCCCTATTATAAGGGGTTTCCATACTTCGCTGCCATTTTTCCTCTTGCGAGAAGCGCTCTCTAAAGCAGGAATCCTGAGGTCTTAAAGTGAATTGGTAGGTGGAATACGCTGCAGAGATGAGGAGTAAAGATGCGCCTTGTGTTGGGTGTAGATGGAGGGCAAACGCGCACTCTGGCCGTTGTTGCCGACGAAACGGGCAAGCTGCTCGGTTTCGGCATCGGCGGCCCTGCCAATCACATCCACGAGCCGGGCGGCATCGAGCGCGTACAACGCTCCCTTACCGATGCCATTCAGGGCGCTTTGAACACTGCCGGGCTGCCTCAAGGTCGCCTAGCTGCCGCCTGTTTAGGCATGACTGGTAGCTCTGCAGCTATGGAGGCCATCTGTACCCCACTCGTGCCTGCGGAACAGATAATCTTCGGTCACGATACACGCATTGCATTTTATTCCGTCACGTTTGGTAGCCCGGGTGTTGTTGTTATTGGAGGTACCGGCTCGGTTGCCTACGGTGTCAACGCGCAGGGGGAAGAGGCGCTTGTCGGCGGCTGGGGTTATCTTATGGGCGATGAAGGAAGCGGCTACTGGATCGCTCTGAAGGCGCTCAATGCCTGTTGTCGCGCTGCCGACGGCATCCTCCCTCCTACTCTCCTACAGCCGCTTATTCTACGGCACCTGGAGGTGGAGAACCTAAAGCAGCTTCATACCCTCCTCTATTCCGGCAAGCTTTCTCGCCCCGACATCGCCGCTCTGTCCGAAATCGTTGGGAT
This sequence comes from Chthonomonas sp., assembly GCF_035294505.1. Classification (NCBI taxonomy): domain Bacteria; kingdom Bacillati; phylum Armatimonadota; class Chthonomonadia; order Chthonomonadales; family Chthonomonadaceae; genus Chthonomonas; species Chthonomonas sp. Next base: position 96,795 of record NZ_DATGKU010000174.1, read on the forward strand.
GGCGGCAGCACAAGGCGATGCCATAGCACAACAAATCTTGCGTGAGGCAGGTCGGGAGCTTGCTCTCCTTGCCGTTACCGCTATCTGCCGATTGGGTATGGAGAAACAAGAGGTCACCGTTGGCACCGTCGGCGGTGTTTTTCGGGCAGGTCGCTCCATCCTACGCCCCTTCCGCACCGCCATTAAGCGACGAGCCCCCTATGCCTGTATAACCTCTGCTCGTCTTCCGGCGGCGGTGGGAGCCGCGCTCATCGCGTTGGAGGCCATTGGCGTTCCCCCCAACGAACCGCTCCTTCATCATCTCAGGCAGAGTCTAAAAAAGAGAAACCTCTTGAAGTCTTGAGCCATTTTGTGCGTAAATAAGAAATAAGCGGCAATAATATAAAAAGACGCGCATATTGGTGCGAGCGCGCATGAAGGTGGTATGGAAACACATTGGGCTATTGATTTAGGAACAACCAATACACTCATCGCCAAGTGGGTTGGAACCCACGCGGTAACTATCGCCCTAGAAGACCTGGTGGATTACGAGCCGGCCTGGCAAACGCCTCTTATCCCGTCGGCCATCTTTTTTCAAGATACGCAGCGGGCTATTATCGGAAAGCCGGCCCTTGCCTCTCGCGAAATTCTGCACGGGCTCGATCTGCAGGGGCTAGGCCCACTCGCGCGTTCCTTCAAGAGAACTCTGGCCCGCGCAAGCCAACAGGCCGTTGCACAGGTAGGCTCAGAGACCATTTCGGCTCGCCAATGCGCCACCACCTTTTTACGCGAGCTGCTGGCCGCCACCGCCGAATACGAGCGTCAAAAATCGGACCCACACCGCACGCGCCTACAGCGTTTCATTAGCCTCTTACGATGGTGGCGCAAGGAGGGACAGGTAACCGATCTCACGATGACGGTGCCTGTGGAGAGCTACGAGCCTTATCGGGCTGAACTCTACCAGATCGCCCGCAAACTCGGTGTCAGCCATTTCCGCACCCTCGATGAGCCGGTGGCCGCGGCCCTCGGCTATGGTATTGACCTTAGCGATGAAAAGCATCTGCTTGTTGTGGATTTCGGTGGAGGCACGCTCGACCTCGCCGTTGTTCGAACACACCCTACCCACCCCTCCGGTCGTGATGCCTCCCAACATCGCGCTACCCTCCTGGCCGGCCGCGGCGCTGAACTTGGCGGCGAAACGGTAGACCAATGGCTTGCCGACTTCGCCTGCCAAAAGCTACGCGCTCATCAGATGGCTTTGCGACCGGTGCTTCTCGCTCAAGCCGAAGCCGTTAAGAAAGACCTTAGTAACAAGGCCTCCATCGCCGATAGCAGCTTTTTCCTCCTACAAGGTGCCGGACGCATCGAAATTACGCGCCAGGAGTTTATTGACCTGCTGGAAGAACGCGGCCTCTACCGCACTCTCGAGGTGTTAACCGACGCGGTTCTGGACGACTGCCGTCATGAACTTGATGAGGCCGACATAGATGCCGTTCTCCTCGTTGGGGGTTCGACCCTTCTCCCCGGCGTCCGCGATCTCTTCGAGAAGCTTTTCGGGCCTCAGCGAGTTCACTACTGGGAGCCGTTTGAGGCCGTAGTAAAGGGAGCGGCCATCTTCGGAGCCGGATATAGCGTAGACCAGATCATCCACCATGACTACGCCATCCGCGTCTATAACGATGCGGAACAGAAAGCCGAATATGAGCGTCTGATCCGAAGGGGCACGAGCTATCCTACTCCGGTGCCCTTTGAGACACGCTACTACGCCGTAACCGAAGGCCAGCAGCTGTTCCGCCTCCCCGTCTGCGAGGTCGGCTACGCGGGGCGTATGAATCTGCCGTGGAAGCGCCGTAGCAACGGCAATGAATACTGGATACCTACCGAAGCCGAGGAGGCCGAGTGCGTTATCACCCTCAACGAGGGCGATACTTTGCGCCTCATACCGCCAGGACAAGGGCCCCAGGCCCGCCTGCGAATCGATTTCTCAATAGATAGCAATCGCTATCTCTGTGCAACGATTCACGATCTGCTGAAACAGCGCGACCTGCGTACGGATGAACGTGTTGTAAAACTGCGCTGATCGCCACAAATAAGGAACATGAAGGAGATGGCCGATGCCCACTCAAAGAGAGGCAGGCCTGCGTGCACTCAAACAAGGGGATTTTGAAAGGGCGCGTGTGTTGTTGGAAAGCGCCTGTTGGCAGTACCCCGAAGACTTCAAAGCACACTACCTACTCGGTGCCGTCTATTATAACTGCCGGCGCTACGACCAGGCCGTCTCGGCTCTACAGAGAGCCGTGTTTCTTAAGCCGCATTCGCCACAAGCCCACTACAACCTCGGCATTGCCCTGGAACGCATAGGCAAATGGGAAGATGCGGCCAATGAGGTGCGCAAAGCGCTGGAACTCGACCCACACTATGAGGTCGCCTCCGGCACCCTACGCAAATGGGCACGCGCCGGTAAAATCTCTCTAACTCCTGAAGAAGAAGCCAAACTGTTGGCCGGCCTGCCCCGCAACTGGCTAACTCAACAAAATGCCGACACATCGGCCGCTTCTATGGAGGCACCTTCCGACGCAGTGCAGAGTTCCCCAGAAGCCGAACCTCAGAAGGCAGCCCCATCCGCACAAGCAGCCATGCTGCCGCCCTTTGTTGAGATCGCGCCTTCGAGGCCGGAAAGCATCAGCCCGCCTCTCAATCAACCGATTACCGCTCAGGATACCCCCTCCGATTTGTCATCTGTAAATCCGCCTAATCTTGCCAGCGATTCCGCAACGGTCGTCGAGACAACCACTCAACCGGGGGAGGCGCGGACACAGACCTCCTCCGATGAAATCAAAGAGGATTCTCTACAGACGGATATCCCTGTTCTGCAGCCAACCTTGCTCACACCACCACCCATCGAATGGTCTCAACCTGACGAGGTGCCGCTGGTACCCGAGCCGCCCGATCCTATCCTCTTGCAGGAAGTCATGGAGTCCGACGACGTTGCCACAACAACACCCCCGCCCATTCTCTCTGAAGTGGTTTCACCACCCAAAGCGCTTCAAGAGAAAACCGCTGATAATAATACGGAACCGGCAGAGCCATCAGCCATAGCGGTACCTGAAGAGGTATCCGCCCCACCTGAAGTAACAGAACCTTCCGACGTCAACGTCCTCGACCTGCTTGCCCCACCCGAGGTGTTCGAGCTACCCACCCCCGAATCACTCCCAACGCACCCCGTGCCTCCCCCGGTTATCGAGACAAGGGAAGAGGAATCGAATCTCGTAAGGGCTTCTGCACCGACCGATTCCGCTCTCCAACAAGAGGATATCAGCCCTACCACTACCGCTCTGGAGCCACCTGCTGTTGCTCTCAACGATCCCACAGTGCTCGAAACAGAGACAACGCCCTCCTCCACCGTATCTCCGCAAGCCCAACCACAGCCCACATTCTCGGAGCCTTCGATTGGCGAACCGCTTCTCGGTCACGCCAGCCGTGAATCCGTACAAGAGAGAGCCTCTGCCCAACAGACTGCCGCTTCCCCTACCCACGAGCCATCTCAATCGGCAGAAGCGCCTGAAGAGGCTGTAAGTGCCGAGATTCCACCGCACGTTCAACCCAAATCGCGCCAAACAAAAGCACGGGGCTCGGTCGAAGATGACGCGGAGGACTATAGCTACTTTGTGCCCGTTCCTTGCCAAGAGGCCACCGAAGCGTTACAAATCGCCATCGCCAGCCTCATCCTCTTTGTAATAGGTGTTGTTTTAGGCCCCATCGCCATTCGTAAAGCAATCGAAGCCAAACGTTGGATCGCTGCTAGCCCCTATTTCACAGGCGCCACACAAGCAAACATCGCCCTCGTACTGGGCATTCTCAGCACCGTCATTTCCCTGCTCTTCTGCATTCACTACGCCCCTTCCCTATTCTCGACCCATTAGAGAGGATCACATTGTTTCTATGCACATTCTCGTCACAGGCGCAACCGGTTTTCTGGGTAAAGCCCTCTGCGCTCAACTGCTGAGGGATGGACACACCCTAGCGGTTGTAACACGCCACCCTGAGGGAGTTCCTCGCCTTTTTGGAGCGAATGTCAAAAGCATCTGTTGGAACGATAAAGAGGCTCTTCACACAGCTTTAGAAGAGTCTCAGGCTGTGATCAACTTAGCGGGGGCTTCTATCGCCGGTAAGCGCTGGAACGCTGCCTACAAGGAGGAGCTGGTGCGCTCGCGTGTGGAGACCACACATACCCTCGTGGAGTGCATGCGCAACTGTAAAAATCCTCCCTCCACTCTTCTCTCCGCCTCTGCCGTAGGCTACTACGGAGACTGTAACGATAAGATGATCACCGAAGAGCGGCCCGCCGGCTCCGATTTTTTGGCAGAGCTTTGTCTTCAGTGGGAGACCGAGGCCAACCGCGCGCGCCAATGCAAAGCTCGTGTGGCGACCATGCGACTGGCTACGGTGCTTGGGCCAGGCGGTGCCTTAGCGAGGATGCTACGGCCTTTCCCCTCCATCCCCTTCAACCCATGGAAACTCGGTTTAGGAGGCCCGTTCGGATCGGGAAAACAGTGGATGCCCTGGATCCATCTTGAAGATGCCGTCGGCCTCTTCCTCTGGGCACTTCAGGAAGATCGTCTGGATGGCCCGTGCAACGCCGTAGCGCCCGAAACGATAAGCAATCTAGAGTTCGCCCGCGCCCTTGCAGCCATCTATGGGAAGCGCCCCTCCTTCCCGCTCCCCGCATTCGTATTGCGTATCCTTTTAGGAGAGTTTGCCGATTCGCTGCTCGCCAGCCAGCGCGTGGTTCCTACCGTAGCAAAACGCCTTGGCTATACCTACCGGTATCCCGAGCTTATTCCGGCCCTAAAACAGAGCGTAACCGCGTTGGAGACAAGGCCGAAGGGCTAAATAGGGTTTGAAGAGCCTAACCTCAGCCCTCAAAGCAACCCATGCATTAGCGTCCTTTTTGATGCGTAACCTGTTTCTTGGACTGTACTTTCTCCTTTTGCTTGATAGCCTGCTCTAACCGTGCACGTAGGCGCGAGAGATACTCATAACCGGCCTGCTCTTCGGGCGTTTTAGGTCTAATGGGGGTAACCGTAGGTGGATAGGCAACGTACTTGCCGTTTATTTCATAATACATTTTGCCATTGTGCAGACCGATGGACGGATAACCAACCTCTGTGGCATACTGCCTCCAAAGCAGGTTTGCTGCTCGGCGCAAGTATTTGAGTTGCTTCACAGAAAGACCGGTGGGAATCGGCGGTTGCGGCCCCTTCCAGTGGCTGTGGGCAGCACGATCCAATACGGCAAACATCCTCTCTCCTCCAATACGCCTTATTAAATCTTTGGCAAGAAACGATTCGGAGGGAAAAGGCTTATACACATCTACATCCTCATAGGCCTGGCAAAGGGCGTCCACGCTGAGAGGGCTATGTGTTTGCAAATAGAACTGGTAAAGATTATCGAGACAGAGCTTCACTAACTTTTGCTCAAAAGGCGGATACTCGGCAAATGGCCGCAAGATGCGGTCGCGCTCTTGTTTCATGTAGAGGGCCAGCATACCCAGTTTAAACAGGTTCATGGGCGTCGGTTGGGTTTGCGCATCCTGTTGCCACCGTTCTAAAAGAATATCGCGCTTATGTCCTATCGCCTGCAGGTATCCTACCGCAGCCACATAGTCCTGAGGGTTTTGGAGCATCTCCTTTTGGAACAGAGGCGCTGCCTGATCGTACTTGCCGGCTTTCAAGAGAGAGTAGGCCTCGCGGAATAAGGGTGTCTCTGTTTCAACGTATTCCGTTAATGGAATGGAGAACCAGAAGCAACCGGGAAAGTAGGCATTGTCGGTAAAGTTATCTGCCCAGGCAGCTGCTAGGCAACAGACCAACAGAAAACTAACTAGCATAGATACACATGCACAATTTTTCTTCATGGGGCTGGTCTCCTTAGTTATTGTCTTGCGTCAAAGCCTTTGACATCATGACGCGCTGTTCTGGTTTATACAAGTAGCCCCTCAGTCTCGATAACAGCATGCTATATGTTACATCGCGAATATTAAGCGGTGGTTAACATAAAATTAATTTTCTATTAAGGCTGCCACCGTTCTCCAAAAACACTCTATGCCGATAACTCTTTCCATCGAGTGAGAGATTGAGAGCTAAACCTCATTCGAAGTGTGTATACTAACTCTGCTTCCAAAGTTGTCGTGGAGGGGGAGGAAGGCATGCAAAGGGTCTATCGTCAAATTCTCATCTTGGTCGCCGTTGCTCTGGTGCACTTAGCATTGTCTGTCCAAGCCGTATTGGCGGCAAACAGTCGTTCCTATCCGGTGATGCTTGGAGGCATCGGGTCGGGTGCCGTTCTGCTCGATAACACGGGAACGATTTCCGCTGCAGCGCCCATTCCCGATCGCCCTCGCAGGTTTTCGCCGGATGAAACCGGCTTTCTTGCTGCACGCATTCGCATTGGGGACGAAACGCATGCCTTCGCCCTCTCTTCTCAGAGTGTGAAGCAAATCCCTTGCCTGCCTTCCTTACTCAGCACTCCTGGATTTCCTATCTCCGAGTTTGAAGTGCCAAGCACCGACTCGCCGATAGCAACCCAACTTCGCATCTTCTCTCCCTTCATCCCTCACGATCTGCCCAATTCCACGCTGCCGGCAGTCGCCTTTATTGTCACCTTTCACAATCCACTCCCTATTGCGGCCAAGGTAAGCGCGCTCATCTCATGTCCATCGCTCTTCGTAGCCCCCGACCAGGCCGAGATATTGCCCGCCTCAAATGGCTTCTTTGGAGCGCACATCACGAGCGCACAGGGTGAAACGGCAGTCTATACCTACCCCCAAAGAGGAGATGCCACCGTAACCTCCCTGTGCTGGAACGGATCCGAGCAAACGGTAAGTTGGTGGCGTTCCTTTGTGGATACAGGGAACCTCACCGGATCGCAGCAGCTCCACGAGGTCGCCAAACCGGCCATAGCCCTTGCCGTGCATCTGACACTAGCACCCCACGATCAGGTGCAAATTCCTTTTGTGTTAGCCTGGTACGCCCACACGGCCCAATCGTTTTACTACGCAACCCTCTTCCCGAACGCCACGGCCATAGCCCAACGACTTCTTGCTAACTGGCTTGCGCTTTATGCCCTCACTGCGGAGTGGCAAGACAACCTTAAGTTTTCAAACCTTCCAAGTCCGCTCATTCAAAGGCTCGGTGACTGCCTTCAACCGCTGCTCACCGAAGCGGCTATAGACCACGACGGTTTTCTAAGCATCCCCCGCAGCGATACACGTATGGAAACAGGCTCACTCAGCCCTGCGGAAGATGCGATCAGCAAACAATTGTCTCTCTCTCTTCCGCTACTTGACCTCTATCCAGACCTGATAGCCAAAGAAATCGAAAGTCTGGGAACGGCCTTTCGGCAACACAAAGATTATGCCGTCGCCGTCCCGCTGCTGCTGCTCAGCGACGCCTATGTCCGACAAACAGGTAACCTCTTTCTGGTTCAAAACGAGAAGCCCATCCTCCATGACGCCTCTCAAATGCTCGATTCCACCTCTCAGCCGACACTCAGTCTGTGGAGATGGGGGGCCCTTTCAGCGGCGGTCTCTCTGGCAAACCTTCTCAATGATAAAGACCTCGCGACGCATCTACTGCAATCGCTTGCCGAAGAGACCCAAACGATCGGCAACATTTTCCACAATTCCATAACTTCACCCGAGCCTTCCCTCGTGAATCCTTCGCACTGGCTAGTACCGGCCGCGCTCCTCCATGCTTTCGACGAAAATCTCTCTTTGCCTATTCCATCCATCCCCCCCACATACCCTAACGTATCTACCATGAACGACATCCTCTTGCCCGCTTATCTCTACGTCCTTATCATGCAAAACCATCCAGATGCAGGACTACGCTATTCTCTTTCCTACCACCCTATCGAGACGAATAACCCCCTCCAGTGCATTCTTTGGGGCTTACTTGATGTGTTGTCCGGTTTTCAAGTCGATCAAGTTACCGAAAGTGTCTGGCTTCTACCCGATATCCCCGGCGACTGGCCTCGCCTGGAATGCCCTATCTTCTCTGCCAATCTTTGGGCCACTCTTCATTACACACCTACAGCCCGAGGCGAAAACATGCGGTTATACATCGCTCGCCTTTTCGCTCCAGGGCCACTCGCCTATCCCCCTAGCTCCGAACTGCTTCCCAAACTCCCTCCGCCACATCTCATCATCAGGTCACTCTTCATACCGGCACCACCTCGTGGACTGCATCACCTATCCACGAGTCTTCCGGAAGTCCATCTCAGCCTAGCCCAACGCCCACTTGGTTTTCGCCTGAAGCCCGTTAATCCTTCTGTTCTCTGCCTGCAACTCGATACTCCCCTGCAATTAACTGCTGGCGATACGCTCGATATTGAAGTCCACTAAGTAGGGGCAGGTTTGAAACCTGCCCCTACATGTTGCAGCGGCTTCTATAGGCTCAATACCCTCCTACTCCGCTCTTGCCTAAATGCAATGCCGATTACCCTGCTAGGGCCGGTTGAAGCAGATTTTGAGGCTCGATAACCTCAAATACGCCGCGCGCCGCCCAACCGTACTGAGAGGTAAGGCGCGGCAGAAGGTACATAGGCACTTTGCGCACAATCGGCGGGCGCTTTACCTGCCCATGCTGGCGTTCCCACAGCAGATCGGCGGCCTCCCGACCGATCTGTTCCCACGGCATGTAGAGCGTGGTGAGAAAATGGGCACCGCCGATGGCCGTATTATCGAACCCTACCAAGGCCGGCCATCTTACGGTCGGCACATCGCTGTTGCGCAAAACCGAAAGTACACCGAGCGCTATGCGATCATTGGCAGCGACTATCGCGGTCATCTCACCTATTCGGCGTAACAGAGCCTCCCCGAGTTCGATACCAATGTGGAACATCGCCTCTCCCGTCCACGTTGGCACCTTGGAAGGGTGAAACGCAAGCCCTTGCGGGCTAAGCCCACTTGCTTCTAACGCTTCACGCCACCCCTCCTCACGCAATGCAGACCATTCAAAGCCCGGATGCAGATTCGAGGAGGTATGTGCCCCCAAAAAGGCGATTTGGCGATGTCCCAACCGGATAAGATGGTTGGTCGCCATACGCCCTCCCTCAAACTCATCAAAGGCCACCACATCGCCTAACCCCTCGAGTGAATGGGAGGCATAGGTTACGTTGGGCAGAGCCTCGTGGTCGAAATAGGCGAACATTTCCCTGTTCTCCGGGGAGGAGATATCGCCAAAAACGCCCAAAATGGCGGGAAGCTGCCCTTGTTGAAAAAGCTCTCTCAACTGTGACGGGCGCATGGCCAGAGTGGCCGCACCGAGCTGAGCCATGCGCATCTCGAATCCATGTTGTGCAGCCAGAGGAATGCCGTCCTGGACGAGCCATAGATAGAACCCCTCCAGAGGAACAGGGCGCCTTCGCACGAACGTCCCCACGCGAGAGACCGTGCAGAGCAATCCTTCTTCCACCAGAGTTTGCATAGCACGATGGGTAACATTGACTGAAATGTTATATTTTTTCGCTAACTCCTTCATGGGAGGCAGTGTCTCACCAGGTTGTAAACTGCCAGAACGCACCGCCTCACGCAAATCTTGAATGAGCGCGTTCCGACGTCGTTCCACCTCTCTTCGTGTTGCCATAACTTACACTCTCCAAAGGGACTACTTCGCGTACTTTAGGTCTTAACGGTATACGCGAAAATTCACATAGTTTAAAACAGTTAGTATTTCCTAAAAAGTTCCCTCACCGATATAGCCTCCCCCTAAAGAGGCCTCTTACTAGGAAATACCTGTATCGAAAGACTCTTTTAACGCCGAAAAGTTTCGCCTTTTCTCAACACATCGAAATGCAGGACATCGGCATGTCCTTGTTGAAGTTATAGGTTAAACAGAATCGAGGAGGAGGAAGGAGAATATGTCGAGCCGTCAAGGGAAAGCGGTACTGCTGAACGCCCCCGATACGCCCGCCGTTGTTGAGGATATCCTTGTAGACCCGCCCGGCCCCAATGAGGTTCTTGTGAGAATCGTCGCCAGCGGGGTATGCCATACAGACCTCACGGTGAAAAATCTGAAAGGCATGGGCATGCCTTTCCCCATCGTACTCGGCCATGAGGGCGCCGGTTATGTCGAAGAGGTAGGGGAAGGGGTAACCCATCTCGCGCCAGGCGACCCGGTGGTACTTGCCTACCGCGCCCCTTGCGAACAGTGCCCGGCCTGCCGTCGGGGAGATCCACGCCACTGCTACGTAGCCCTACGTCCCAAACAACGCATTCACCGCAAGCGCGATGGTGCTCTCTGTTCGCAAGTGCTTCGCTGCGGCACCTTCAGCACCTATACGGTGGTTCATGCAAAGGCTGCCATCAAGATGCCTACGGATATGCCCCTCGACAAGGCATGTCTCATTGCCTGCGGAGTCGTCACCGGCGTCGGTGCTACCTTCAACACCACCCCGGTCTTTGCCGGCTCTCGCGTGGCCGTTATTGGCTGCGGAGGGGTGGGGCTAAGTGTCATTCAGGGTGCAAAGCTAGCCCATGCGCGTCAGATCATCGCCATTGACATTAACCCAACGAAGCTGGAATGGGCCCGAAAGTTCGGAGCCACGCACACCGTTAATGCGCGCGAGACAGACCCTGTTGCCGTCGTGCGCGCCCTTACCGAAGATGGCTACGACGGTGGGGTAGAGTTCGCCTTTGAGGCCACCGGCATCCCCTCCTGCATCGAACAGGCCGTACGCATGCTCGCCTATGGAGGTACCGCAACAACCATAGGCCTTCCTGCAGCCACCGATAGCGTTACCCTTAATTTGGGCGATATGGCCACCGGTGTCTATTGGAACAAAGCCGCCCTGCGGGTCTGCCATGCGGGCGATACGCTTCCGTCACACGATTTTCCCCTCCTGGCCCAGCTCTACCTACAAAAACAGCTTAATCTCGACGACATGGTCACCCGAATTATCGGGCTAGAGGATGTGGAAGACGCCTTCCATGAGATGGAAACAGGCAATGTGATCCGCTCGGTCATTAAACTTCCTGTATAAAGGGGGGGCACCTGCACCGGGTGAAGATACAACGAGCAACACAACTCTACAACGAATGGATGGCCCTTTATACCGTGCCGGTAGAATCGGATCTGCAACTCAAATACAAGGCCATGGCCTCCGGCGCATTCCCTTTTTTACGGGCCACCTTCTATCGCTGGATGCAGCGTTGGCCGAAGGTTTGCTCCGAGTTTGCTAAAGCGCCTGTTGTGCTTGCCGTTGGCGACCTCCATGTGGAAAACTTCGGCACCTGGCGCGACGCCGAGGGACGCCTTGTTTGGGGCATCAACGACTTTGACGAGACGGCGCATTTCCCCTATACTCTTGACCTTACCCGCCTCGCAACAAGTGCTCTCTTGGCTATCAAGGAGAACCACCTTCATCTCGCAGCCGACACGGCCTGCACGGCCATTCTGGAGGGCTATCTTGAAAGCCTTGAGAAAGGTGGGCGTCCTTATGTTCTTGCCGAAGAGCACGGTTGGCTACGCCGTTTAAGCACCGGTGAACTGCGTAACCCCGAAAAGTTCTTCCAAAAAATGAACGCCCTACCCGATCCGGAAGAGCCGATTCCAGAAAGCGCCCAAGTGGCGCTGGAACACCTTTTACCGGCGAAGGGGCTAGCTTATAAGCTGAAACGCCGCATCGCAGGACTTGGTAGCCTCGGACGCCCGCGCTATGCGGCTATCGCTGAATGGGAAGGAGGTCTGGTTGTTCGTGAAGCGAAAGCGCTCCTTCCCTCGGCAGCCCTTTGGGCAGCGGGGCTGGAGCGTGCTCCTGAAATCTATTACCAGGCTATTCTCGATCGCTCCGTGCGCTGTCGTGATCCCTTCGTTCGCCTTGAAGGGCACTGGATCGTCCGCCGTCTCGCGCCCGATTGCTCGCGGATCGAGCTATCTCAGTTGCCTCAGGAGCGTGATGAAAAAAGGCTTCTCCATGCCATGGGCTTTGAAACAGCCAACGTTCACCTCGGCTCCGCAAACTGCTTAGCAGATGTCTTTCCACACGCAAAACGACTTAAAGCCGGCCAACTACTTTCTGCAGCTCAAGCGATGGCAGAAGCTACCCTCGACGATTGGCAGAAATGGTGCCAAGAACCCTTGCCTGAGAAAAAAACGACGAAGTCACGCTAGAGCCTCATCGCGCAACCTCTTTTTGGGGTATTGGTATTAAGAAGGAAAATCGTGCCGCTAGCAACGGCATGTGTCGAGCCTTACTTTAGAACAGGGAGCTTTCTATGGAAAGAATCTATAACTTTAGCGCCGGCCCCGCCATGTTGCCCCTACCGGTGCTCGAAGAAGCGAGCAAAGGCGTGCTCGAAATCCAAAATTCCGGCATGTCCATTCTAGAGGTCAGCCATCGGGGCAAACACTATGAAGCCATTCACCACGATACCATCCAACGTGTGCTCTCCGTGCTCAACCTCTCCCCCGACGAATTCGATGTTCTCTTTTTGGGCGGAGGGGCGAGCTTGCAGTTTGCCATGCTCCCAATGAACTTCCTTCGTGCCGGTCAAACGGCCGACTATGTCAACACCGGCGAATGGGCTGTTAAAGCCATCGCCGAGGCAAAACGCTTCGGCACCGTGAATATTGCCGGCACCTCAGAAGATAGACGCTATTCCTACATCCCTACCGACCTGCATCTCTCCCCAAACGCGCGCTATGTCCACATCACTACAAACAACACAATCGAAGGTACCGAATGGCATACCCTACCGGTGACCAACGGGGTGCCGCTGGTGGCAGACTGCTCCTCCGATATCTTTGCACGCGAATTAGACTATTCGCGTTTCCACCTCTTTTATGCCGGCGCTCAAAAAAACGCCGGCCCCGCGGGCGTTACCCTCGTGGTGGCGAGAAAAGAGTTTCTGCAACAAGCTGCCGACGATGTGCCCGTTATCCTCTCCTACAAAACCCACGCGAAGGCGAATTCGCTCTACAATACACCCCCAGTATTCGCCATCTACGTGATGAACCTGGTTCTGAAATGGATCGAGGCCCAGGGAGGCCTCAAAGCCGTTGAAGCGAATAATCGCCAGAAAGCAGCCCTCATCTACGACGCCCTCGATGCGCACCCCGATGTCTACGAACCCACCGTAACGCAAAAGGCCGATCGCTCCCTCATGAATGTGACCTTCCGGCTTAAAAACACGGAATGGGAAACGGCTTTCCTAGAAGGCGCCAAGGCGAGAAGAATGGATGGCTTGAAAGGCCACCGATCCGTAGGAGGGTTTCGCGCCTCCATCTACAATGCATTTCCTTTAGAAGGCTGTCAGGCGCTTGCAGACTATCTCCATGCATTCGCCTCCAACCCCACATCAAAAGCGAGCTAAGAGGCAAGAAATGGATCAAGCTATAGAAAAACTGCACCGTTGGATTGATGAACACCAGAATGAGATCGTCGAGATGCTTCAGGGGGTTTTGCGCATCCCAAGTGTGGAAGGTCCACCAGAACCCAATGCGCCCTATGGCCGCGCCGTTCGCGAGGCTCTCGACTATACTCTCGAACTGAGTCGCAAACTCGGCTTTCGCGTGCGCGATATTGACGGCCACGCGGGAGATGCGGAGTTCGGTGAAGGCCCCGAATATATAGGGGTATTAGGGCATCTCGATGTTGTCCCTGAAGGAGATGGATGGCACCACCCACCCTACGGCGCCGAAATAGAAGATGGCTATATCTACGCGCGGGGCGCCTCTGACGATAAAGGCCCAACCTATGCCGCGCTCTACGCGGCGAAAGCGCTCATGGAGAGTGGCTTGCCGCTTCGTCGCCGCGTCCGCATTATCTTCGGCTGCAATGAGGAGAGCGGTTTTGGCTGCATGCATCATTACTTCGATGTAACAAAGCAAGAGCGCCCTCTCTACGGATTCACGCCCGATGCCTCCTTCCCTCTCATCTATGCCGAGAAAGGCATCGTGAATCTTACTCTCTCCAAACTCCTCCCGAAGAACAACGCCGGTCTCTACATCGCCCATGCACAAGGAGGCCGCCGTCCCAATATGGTGCCCGATCACGCAACCGCCCTCCTTGCCGGCAGCGAAGAAGCGTTGCGTGAGGCAGAAACCCGCCTACACCGCTACTGGGATCGTAACATTACGTTCAGCTATACCGATGGAGGCATCAAAATAGAGGCCATCGGCAAATCGGCACACGGCAGCCACCCTACCGCAGGCGACAACGCCATCGTGCGGCTTGCCCGCGTCTTATGCGAGCTTGAGTTGCCCGAACGCTCCCTCTGGCTCGATTGGGTTGTACACGCCTCCGATACAGCCGGCAGCGGCTTGGGAATCGCCCATCGGGACGATGTGTCCGGCCCTCTCACCTCCAACCTCGGTGTCCTAGAATACAAGGAAGAACGGGTTTTTCTTACCTACAATATCCGTTATCCTGTTACCTGGCCGTTAGACAGTCTTCTGGCGCAAGGACGCCCGTTTTGGGAGAAAGAGGGATGGAACTACGAGGTTACTCAAGGGCATGCCCCTCTCTACGTGCCGCTTGATCAGGAACCGGTGGCAACTCTTCTGCGCGTCTATCGCGAGGAAACCGGCGATACGAAAAGCCAGCCCGGCACGATGGGCGGTGGCACCTATGCACGGGCCACACCCCGCACCGTTGCCTACGGAGCCGCTTTCCCCGATGGGAAGGATGGCCCAGCGCACGAACCGGACGAGCGCATTGCGATCCAGTCCTTGCTGAAAGCGGCAAAAATCTACGCTCATGCCCTATACGAACTCGCTAAGTGATTCTGCCCTGAGCAGATGCCAAAACAAAGGGCTGCGTGCGATAACAACACGCAGCCCAAACCCTATCAAAACACAACTTAACTTTGCAAGGAGTTGTCGTCTTACGAACGGTTAGACGATACTAGGCTAAGAAAGTTCAGAATCGAAGTAGGCAGGAAACATCCCGGCCAATAGAGTATATACAACGGACAACCTAAAGAGGAGTGCGAAAATGATCACGTCTGCAGAGACTTTACCCGATCTCTCCTCACCTTATCCGCTCAAAAAAGAGCAGATAGAGGCCTATCAACGGGATGGCCACATTCTACTGAGAGGCGTTTGCTCACCCGAAGAAATAGCCGTTTACGGCCCTATCATCCGTGAAGCCGCTTATCGCTACAACACCCAAAATCTGCCCATCGAACAACGCGATACCTACGGCAAAGCGTTCCTTCAAATTATGAACCTCTGGGTTCGAGACGAGCGGGTTCGTAAATATGTTCTGGCCCGTCGTTTTGCGCGCATCGCGGCGGAGCTGATGGGCGTGGAGGGCGTCCGAATCTATCACGATCAAGCCCTCTTTAAGGAGGCAGGGGGTGGCCCAACCCCATGGCATCAGGATTTCTACTACTGGCCTCTCGATACCGACAAGACGATCACCACGTGGATGCCATTAGTAGATGCCGACGAGACGATGGGCACCATGACCTTTGCTTCCGGCTCTCACACCCAAGGCTTTCTCGGGCACTTTGAGATCGGTGATACATCCGAAGAGTACTTCAGAAATTTCGTAGCTGAACACGGCTTTCCCCTTAGCCCGGCAGGGGCTATGAAAGCGGGCGATGCCACATTCCATGCCGGTGCCACCCTCCATTCCGCCCCCGGCAATAAAAGCGATCGCAACAGAGAGGTCATGACCATCATCTACTTCGCCGATGGCGTTCGCGTGATGGAGAAGCCCGACAATAAAAATCGCTGGCTCGACCTTGAAACCTGGCTCCCAGGTGTGAAACCCGGAGAGCTAGCGGTGAGCAAACTGAATCCTTTAGTCTATCGAAAGGAGTAACCAACCTATTTCAGGAGTGCGTCAGTTCATGAACAAAGCACAACTTGTACGCATAGGGCGGCTCTTAAGCCCCTTGCTTTTGGCCGGTCTGTTCTTTGCCACCATGCACGCCCATTCTCTACCTCAACAGGCGTCTGAGCCGGCCCCAAAACCGGTGGAAAGCCCACCGGTGCCCCCTCCACCCGGAGCGAAGAATGTGGTCTACCTTTTCACCGGCAAGCCCAACGAAATCGCCGAAAACTGGGTCTACCGAGGCAGTCACCAACCCGCTCAGTGGATATTCGACCACGGCACCATGAGGCCACGAGGTGGGGACATAATCTCGAAACAGACCTTTACCGACTTCCACCTCCACGTCGAGTTCTGGGAGCCGTATATGCCCAACGCCCACGGGCAGGAGAGAGGAAATAGCGGCGTGGCACCCTATGGCCTCTACGAGATTCAGGTGCTCGACTCTTACGGCATTCCCGATCCCGGAACCGGAGATTGTGGGGCCGTCTATGGCCAGACAGCCCCGCTCCTTAATGCCTGCAAGCCCCCACTGCAATGGCAAACCTACGACATTATCTTTCGTGCGCCCCGATGGGATGCCAATGGAAAGAAAACGGAAGATGCACGGGTTACCGTCCTTCAAAACGGGATTGTGGTTCAAAACAACACCATCATTCCTGAACCTACGGGCATCGCCTACGGTCGTAAGGAGCACCCCGGGCCAGGACCTATCTTACTCCAAGACCATGGCTCGCCCGTCCGCTTCCGTAATGTCTGGGTGATCCCATTACCGGAGCATGGTGCAACACACTACTAAAGTCTGATATAGGTCCAAAAATCCCCTTCCTCTCCTTCACTAAGGAAGGGGATTTTTGTCATCCTATACGATGCTGAGGTAAGTGAAGCGTTTCAAGAAACCTGGTTCGCTTGCAGGGGCAAGCGCACGGTGAAGGTGCTCCCTTGCCCGGGTGCGCTCTCTACCGAGATCGTGCCCTTGTGAAGGTCTACAAGGTGCTTCACCAGGTAAAGCCCTAAACCGGTTCCCTGAATGTTGCGAATCTCCTCTCGCTCAAGGCGCTCGTAGGGACGGAAGAGTCGCGCACACTCTTCTTGTGTCATACCGACTCCGTGATCTTTTACCCGCACAACCAGTGCATCCTCCTCTTTCCGTGCCGTAATACGTACCTCTCCACCTTGAGGAGAGTATTTAAGGGCATTACTGATAAGATTCGAGAAGATCATGGTTAGCTTGTCCTCATCCGCCTCAATGGTGTTGGGCACATCATCGGCAACATCGAGGACAAGCTGATGACGATCGGTATAGAACTTATAATAGCGATAACGGTTCACCAATCGCTCTAAAACGGCGCGAATATCTACCTCGCGAATCGCTAGGGTCAAGGGCCGTCCCGCCTCAAGACGAGCTACATCGAGCAACTCGTTGATCATATCCAGTAAACGATCGGCGTCTGCTTCAATGGCACGATAAAACTCTTGCTTGGTCTCCTCATCTAGCGTATGGTCGGTATCGGCTAAAATGGTCTGGACGTAGCCTCGAATAGTGGTCAGAGGATTGCGTAGTTCATGAGCGACGAAGCCAATGAAGTCCGATTTTAGCCGATTGGCCTCTTCCATGGCCAAACGTCGTGTCTCTTGTTTGTGAAGTTCATCTTGTAAGCGCAAGCGCTCTTCTAAAGAACGACGTAGATTCTCATAAAGCCGTGCGTTTTCCAAGGCAATGGCCGCTTGATTGGAAAAAGCCTGTAGCATTTGAAGATGCTCTTCAGAAAACACTCCCGTTTTCAGACGATTGTCGAGATAAATAACACCAAGCAGTTTGTCTCGTACCAACAGAGGCACACAAAGCACAGAGCGCAGGTTATGAAACTGCACGCTTTGGCGCGAGGCAAACCGCGGATCCTCCATCGCATTGTAGGAGATCACCGGCTGCCGTGTGGTCAGCACGCTTTCCACGATAGTCTTGCTGATCTCCGCCTGGTTGCCTCCCTCTCTTCCAGAAAAAGCTGCCTCAAGCGCCGCTCGGTCAATCTGGTACATGGCCTCTCCCCAAACTTTTCCGGTGGCCACATCTACCAAGAGAATGAACCCTCTCTCCGCTCCGACAAATTTGATCACCTGCTCCATCGCTATATCGAGAACCTGCTTAAGCTCAAGGGTCGAGTTCATGAGCTGGCCAAGCTCGAGTAGCTTTTCTAAATAGTTCTCCTGGGAAGGCGACTTTGCTGTTGTCTCCGCCATTCTATTCACTCCTTATTTCTCTATATCCCTAAAAGAATCGGCCTGTAAATTAAGAAACCGCATCCGTACTCAGAAATGTTCCCTTCCTTTGGGAGTTTCGTAAGGATAGATAGGCCTTTAGCCGATTACGGACTGCATCTAGGATTTGGTTTCGCCATGTTTTTCCTGCCAACGCCGAGCGTAATCCAGCGCATGATAGGTCAGGATGATGTCGGCACCTGCGCGTTTGAAAGCGGTCAAAATCTCCTCTACGATGCGCGCCTCCTCTATCCAACCGTTCAGCGCTGCAGCCTTCACGAGGCTATACTCTCCTGAAACATTATAAACGGCGAGCGGCACATCGAAGCGCTCGCGGGCAATGCGCAGCACATCCAGATAGGCCAGTCCCGGCTTCACCATCACGATGTCGGCTCCCTCCCGAATATCCAGCGCTATCTCGCGCATCGCCTCGCGTAGGTTCGGCGGGTCCATCTGATAGCTGCGCCGATCGCCGAACTGTGGGGCGCTTCCTGCGGCTTCACGGAAGGGCCCGTAAAAACCGCTTGCATACTTCGCGCTATAGGCCATGATGCCTACCTGCGTAAAACCGTTCGCATCAAGCGCCTCACGAATGGCGGCCACACGCCCATCCATCATATCCGAAGGGGCAACGATATCCGCCCCGGCTTCCGCATAGCAGACCGCAGCACGCGCCAACAACTCCAACGTGGGGTCGTTTTGCACCTCGCCCTCTTTAATCACCCCGCAATGCCCGTGCGACGTATACTCACAAAGGCACACGTCGGGCACAATGAGCAGCGAATCACCGAAATTTTTGCGCAACGCGCGAATGGCACGGGGCACTATGCTTGTTGGCTGATAAGCTTGGCTTCCCATCTCATCCTTCTCTAGGGGAATGCCAAACAACATCACCGCTTCAATACCTGCCCGAATCACCTCCTCCACTTTTCGACAGATGTCGTCTAGGGTGTATCGCCAAATGCCCGGCATCGAGGGAATCTCTCGACTCTCTGTCTCCTCTGTAACAAACATCGGGTAGAGAAGGTCACAGGGCAGTACCCATGTTTCTCGCACAAGTCGTCGCAAGGCCTCCGTACGTCGTAACCGACGTGGACGTTCGATCAGCCTATCCATCGCCTTTGCCTCTCTTTGCAAAGTAGCTCTCTAAAGCCTTCACAAGCCCCGCCATGGTGTGCTCCTCAGCTACGATTGTCGGTTCAAAACCATATTCTTTCAACGTCTGCCCGGTCACCGGCCCGATCGCCGCCAGACATACCCCCTTGAGATATGCCCCGAGGTTGCTCTCAGCCGACCCGATAGCGAGCGCCTGCATGAGATTCTTTACGGTAGAAGAAGCGGTGAAGGTTATGGCATCTATATTTCCCGCCCTCAAATCCTCTAACAGAGTCTCCGGCTGCTCCATAGCCACCGTCTCATAAACGGGGATGACATCCACTATCGCTCCCATAGCGCGCAGCCGCTCCGGCAGCATCTCCCGTGCCTCTCGGGCACGTGGTAAGAACACCCGTTTGCCCCTCATTTCCCTATCTGGCCACTGGTCTATCAACGCTTCAGCCACAGCCTCCGTAGGCACGAAATCGGCGCGTATTCCCAGCTTCTCTCGCAAAATGCTTGCCGTCGCCGGGCCAATCGCTGCGACTTTGGTCATCGCGAAAGCACGTGCATCGCGCTCTAAAGCCTCTAGGCGCTCGGCTATCACAGGAACGGTGTTTACACTGGTAACAACCATCCAGGCGTAGCGCTCTAGGCTCTGCAAGGCCCCATCTAACTCGGTCATATCCTTTAATTTTTCGATCCGGATGGTAGGATACTCCAGCACCTCAGCGCCGCGGGTCCGTAACATATCCACAAGGCCACTTGCCTGTTCTCGCGCTCGCGTAACCACGATCCGCTTTCCAAAAAGAGGTTGTCGCCGCGGATCGTCGAACCACTGTAATCGTCCCCTCAAACGAACTACCTCACCGACCACGCAAACGGCCGGAGGTCTCAAGCCCGCTTCGCGTACGCGTTCCACAATATCGGCCAGTGTGCCACTAACCACTCTCTGCTGAGGCCACGTTCCCCATTGTACCAGTGCGATAGGGGTCTCCGGCTCTCGCCCGTGCTCTTGCAAGCGCGCCACAATCTCTGGCAGCGCCTCAACCCCCATTAAAAAAATGAGCGTATCCGCGGCGTGCGCCAAACGCGCCCAGTCCCTACGTCCCTCTGCCTGCCCAGCTGCACGTCGTCCCGACTCTTTACCGTCCTCCCTTTCGTGGCCTGTGATCACACAGAAAGAGGAGGCTGCATCACGATGCGTCACAGGAATGCCTGCATAGGCCGGTGCCGCAATGGCCGAGGTGATTCCGGGCACCACAACAAAAGGCACTCCTGCCGTTCGGCAAGCCTCAGCCTCCTCTCCACCTCGCCCAAAGACAAAAGGATCGCCTCCCTTCAAACGAGCTACTCGCTTCCCTTCCTGGGCATGTCGAATCAGTAGGGCGTTGATCTCCTCCTGAGTTAGCGTATGCCTTGCGCTGGCCTTCCCCACAAAGACACGCAACGCCTCCGGCCTCGCATAGTCCAACACCGCCGGATGCACCAACCTATCGTAAACCACCACATCCGCCTGCGCCAATAGTTCCCGCCCGCGCAGTGTCAATAGACCAGGGTCTCCCGGCCCTGCGCCGATAAGATAGACGATCCCTTGCTTGTTTTCCGGCTCTAACACCACTTAATACCCTTGCTGACTGTACTAAGCAGTATACCACCCCCAGTTCGATGGAATGTGGAGGTCACCGGAGAGGAGGCCTGCGTCCTCCATCCGCCTAAAGATAGGAAGGAGAATAGGTATAATAACCCTTGAAGCTAGCCTATGGGAAGATCGCCCTATGTACCCAAACATCCAAGAAGTCCTTCTGCCCTTCCAACCCAATAAAATCGCGTTCGAGAAGCTCCTCCTCAAGGAAGCATACCCCGCACCCGTCGACGGCTTCAGCTTCTTCTTCTTTAAACACCATACCCTCGAACACGGACACTTCTTCTCTTTCCTCCCACCACAATACCTCGACACCTTCGACTGGGATACTGATGACCACTGGACGGATTTCTGTGCCTTCCTTAGCCCTCGAATATCCGACCTACAAACCTTGAGCGAAATCGAAAGCCAGACGATACGGGCAAAAGGACACCACCATCAACGCATCGTCTCCCAATGGCTTGCCCATCACCCCCAAGCCTGCATCCTCTGGCAGTACGGCGACCCCGATTTCCCAAAACAGATTGCCCCCTTTAACTACCTCCTCTCCTACGATGCCGACCTCTATCTGCTCCTCACACACCAACAGTTCCGCACCTACGGAGAGAACGCCATCGGCAGAACACGATCTGTCAACTTGGGCGGTTACCCCTCCTTCTTTGTTCTCACCCTCCTCCCGCCCCATTTCCCCCAACAACCTAGCCCCGCGGCCCTCACCATTCCCCCCGATGTCCTCGAATTTATGGCCGCCCACACCCAACTCCTCGGACTGGCAGGGGTCTTTCAAGGAACCGTAGACATCCTCTGGCAACGAGACCCCCAACCTCGCTATCCCTTCACCCCACGCTACGGCCTCTGCACCGGTGCCTCCCCTACAGGACATCTCACCACCCTCAACGGAGGCCAAGCCCAACAAGGACTCCTCCTCAATCTCTCCCCTAACCAACCCCCACAAATCGTCCATCCCTTTGCAGCAGACCCTGCAGGCCAACCGGTAGCCGGCCTCCGAAGGGCCCCCAACGGCACCCTCTACGGCATTACCCTCCGAGGAGGAGACTTCGATACCGGAACCCTCTACGCCCTCGACCCCAACACCCAAACCGTCGAGGTGCTCTACCAAGGAGAAGAGGGAGGGCCACGACACCCCATCGGATTGCCGGTCTGGACGGAGGAGGGAGGCCTCTACGGGGTGAGTTTGTTCGGAGGCCAACACAATGCCGGCACCCTGTATCGCTTCGACCTGCAGAGCAAACAGATGCAGATACTGCACAGTTTTGCGGGGCCGGAGGGCGCCCATCCGTTGGAGGCACTGGTTTTAGGAGCGGATGGCTGGCTGTACGGCATGACGGATGCCGGAGGGGAGCATGGGGAGGGGGTGCTGTTCGGCTACCACATCCCCCAAAGACGCTTCGAGGTTTTATGGCACCTGTGCAGAACTCCTCTGAGCAGGAAAAAGGCCAAGCAAAACCGGTCAAAGGAAGTCCCTACAACCTACTCTTCGGACATAGTAGGAGGTGCCAGTCTGTTATGGCACCCACAGGGCGCCTTGTACTATCCTTTTAATCAATTTGTTAATCTGTTTGGTCAAGAGAGGTCCGCAGATTCCTCTTCCTCGGAGGGCACGCCATCGGGTTCTGTGCAGGAACGGAAGGTCTATCGTTATTGGGTGAAGGAGCGTCGTTGGGAGCGAGTGGTTTTTGTGCTTGGGGAGGAGCCGGTGAGTTGGAGGGATTATCATAGCTGGTCATGGTTTCTGGGTACGGACGGGCGGATTTATGGGACTGATGGTCGTGTGATTTATCGTTGGGAAGTGGGAGAAGAGGAGGGGGAGATACTGTATCGTTTGCCGTATTATAAGCGGAAGGAGGAATATGGGAAGGGTGAGGCGATGCATGGGATAGGGGATTTTGTGTTTGGGGAGGACGGTTATGTGTATGCATGGAACTGGCACTATGTGTATGGTTTGAACATGCAAACGGGGGAGTGGCGTCTCTTGCTGCGGTATGATGAGGCAATAGAATAGACAATGCTACTTCCATCCCGCTGCCGGCTTGCCCTGAAGGTTACAGACAACATCCTTCTCGCGAAACAGTATAATTAAATGATGAGCTATCATCTGCAGAGGTAAGGACTATCTTATGCACGACCGACAGGCCGCTTGGCAGCTGGTAACCGAATGGACGCAAAGCGAAAGCCTTCGCAAACATATGCTTGCAGTAGAAGCCGCCATGCGCTTCTATGCGCGCAAATTCGGTGAGGATGAGGAGCTTTGGGGCAATACCGGACTTCTACACGATTTTGATTATGAACGCAATCCCGATCCGCCCGAGCACCCCACCGTCGGCATGAAAGTGCTCGCCGAACAGGGCTGGCCTCCGGAGATGATCGAGGCGATCGGAGGCCATGCGGAGTATCTTCATATTCCTCGCACCACCCTCCTGGCCAAAACTCTCTATGCCGTAGATGAGCTTTGTGGGTTCATTCTCGCCGTGGCCTACACCCGTCCTTCTCGCACTTTGGCCGAGGTCGAAGTGAACTCCGTGCTCAAAAAAATGCGGCAGAGCGGCTTCGCCAGAAACGTCAGCCGAGAAGACATTGTGCGTGGAGCCGAGGAGCTTGGTATTCCTCTTGAAGAGCATATCGCCAACTGCATTGAAGCCCTCCAGTCCATCGCGCCTAGCTTAGGGCTTTGAATTTAGGGAGGGGTTAAAAGCTTGTGCCGTTGCATATCGTAAAGAAAATGCACCGGATGGGCTGTATGCAGTATCTGCTTGCCATCTAGATAGACGGCAAACCCGCGAAAGTCTTTCGCGATATGGCCACCTTCCGCATCGTAGGCGAGGGTGATGTCGTGCCCTCTATAGGCTTGTCCATCTAAAATCCACCAACGCCATGCCCCATCCGGCAACAGAGGGTCTATTTCAAGAACGTCATCGGCACGCGGAACAAACCCAATGAGGTCGCTGATTAACGGATCGATCCATGTGGAGTGGAAGTAATCCCGCTGATCGGTTTTCCATTGCCCCGTTTCCCCATTGTAGAACTCGCCCGTCCATGGGTAGAGCGGATTCTGGTTTTTATACTGCGCCTTCGTAAACGAGTAGAAAAGCTCGTAAAGCTTCTGACGGGTGAGCGCACAAGGAGCGTAGTGGCGCAGGGTGTTTGTCATCGCCCGCATCACTAAACTATTGGCATGAGGCCATGTGGGCCCGTTCCACATGCACACGCTTCCTCCAGGGCCAACGGGCCAGCCATCTTGAGAGTAGGCGGGGCAACTCTTTGCCGTAGATGCGATCGGCCATGGCGTCCAAAAGAGATTGGGGTTCAGCGCCGTTTCCCAAACCGTTTCGTAGCCCTTACCCGCGGGTGGAAGATTAAAAGCGAACGGATAGAGACCGATCACCTCCAAAGCCGGCGAAGGCGCATCATCTGAAGCCCGTAAGTCCACAAACCAGTGATCTTTTGCATCCCACATTTTCTCGATAACAGCCTCACGAATGGCCTTCGCCAACTGTTCCATCTTCTCGGCTTGGGCGTTGCGCCCCAATAACCGGTCAATTTTGGCCACCGCCACCGCATTACCGTAGTTGTAGGCCGTGAGGTCCACACGGCGCAGCGGAGTCATGTATTTCGGATCGGTGCCTGCTCCGCCTCCGGTCTCATAATGGGCAAACGAAAAGAAGGCTGGCTGCCACTCCATGCCCGTCCACCAATGGCTATCTACTACCAAAAGCGGACTGCCGCCCCAACCGTAAACCTTCTGCCACCCCTCCACGTTGCGCTCGAGAGCCGGGGCGATCTTTGCCAGGAGAGCTTTGTTCGGATGTACCTCGTTCAACCCCCAGGCACAAGAGGTGATCCAGTCTGTGTACTGCCCTCCTTGCTGTCCCTGCAAGGTTACATGGCTCGGATAGATGCCGTCAGGACGAGGATTGCTTACAAAAGTCAACAGATGCCCCCAACAGTAGGAGGGGTCACGCAACCACCGCGCCTCATACATCTGATGCCCGGCCCCGTAAGAGATCACGTTGGCATACCAGTCGGAAGTCCAACGCCCCTCCGAGAAGGCGCGATACATAAGGTGCCCCATGCGTGGGTTCATGCTGTTCTTTTTCAGTAAGTACCAACGATGGTAATACATTTTCGTTATAAGGGGATCGCTGCAGGCAAAGTAGGCGATGTTCTTGTCAAACCACCCCTGATAGGCCGCCACTTGCTGTGCTAAAGGATGAATAGAGTGTAATTCAGCCTCTAGCTTCTCGTGCGCACCCGAGCGAGAGGTTGCAAGCGCACAGGCGAAAAGAAAACGTCTCGCGGTCTTGGCAGGAATTTGCTCGGTAAAACGAATTCCCTCCCCCTTCCCATCGAACCCAACGGCCTCTAACCATACCGGATAGCCATCTATGCTTCGCATCTCCTTAAAGCGATCGGAGGCCGATTTTAAACCGGATGACATCACGATGGAAAAAGGATGCGCCGTTGTTGAGGGGTTTGTCACCCGAATTTCTGCGACCAGCACATCGTTCTGAGTGATCCACTTGTCCCCTTCGATGTGCAATGGAGAGTGAAACTCTTGCTGCTTTGCTTCGGGCGCATAGTGCGGGTCAAAACCATACAGCCCGGTATATAGATTTGTCCCACGATGATGAAATACCAGCTGCACCCTTTCTGCCAGCTGGGGCGGGTCGAAACGCAGGGTGTTTTTATCCGGCTTCAGGTCTGTTAAAAGGTGCCCCCAAGGCACCCATCGCCCATGCCGATAGAATAGAACCTCCATCTGCGCCGGCGGCGCACATCCCCCACCTCGTGGGACGTCGTTGTAAAAATAGAGGTCTAAACCGGTGAGCTTTCGCAAGCCACCCAGAGCGACCGTGTACGTATCCACCCGATGCCCGCTGGACCAACAAGTCCATCGCTTTTCAGGCACAAAGGGGGGAGTTAACGGATTCTGGGCATTGTCTATAACATAAGTAAAGGAGGCCGTTGCTTTTAACAGCGTTCCAGGCGCCCCCACCATATGCACATGGCTTGGAGTGTATGTCGCTCTTTGCACGATGTACGATTGACCGTCTGCGGCTACGTCAAGGTCAAAAGCATCGAGATTGGTGATGTAAAGTAGCTGCACCCCATCACGAAACGCCCATCCTTGCGGGCTTGTGGCCCAAACACGATCCCCAGAGGCCCCGAAGGGAACCGTGCTATCATAAGGCCGAGCCAAAATCTTGTCTATCGAAAAACGGCTAGCGGGAAACACACGGTGCGCTAAAGGCTTCGGCGGAAAGCTGGCTTTTGCTCCCCTACCACAACTGCCGAACAGAAGCAGCGTACCCAGGCAAACAACCCCATATCGTTTCAAACTTCGAGACTCCTTCAGGCTTTTTTGGAAGAAGGTTCGTCAAACCGCTCCTTCTATCCTGCCGATGTTTGCAGAGACAAGCTCATAAAGAGAAGACCTCAAACCCATGATAGAGCCTTAACGTCCCTTTAGCCACCTATCTCGAAGGGCAATAGCCTCCTCAGCAGCGCCTGGGATGGGTTCACAATCCGCATCTAGTCCTGCATGAGCAAGGCACGCGCCAAAGGGCATCTCTTCCGTTGTTTGTATCAACCTATTGTAAAAGTCAGATAAATCGCTTGCAGCCACCTCATTGATAGCGTTTCGCAATTCTTCTTCCGTATAGCCAGCATGTGGAGGGGCATAGCGACGCAAAAGAAGGCGCATTACATCGGCCAGACTTCGCGTGTTGTGCGTCACATAACGCAACTCAAGATCGAGACAAAGACCTATTAACGCACCCTTATCATAGTAGGATAGCCCCTCGTAGCCTTCACTGTTGCCGGCGTCCCACACATGCCAGCTCGCCTGCTCTGCGCTTACCTGTAGCCGCGCCGGATTGGCCATGTAGCTCTGAATAGCTCGCCGCCAGTGAGCTAAAAACTGTTGCGGTGTAATGAGGCCCGCACGTAAAATAGATAGCCAAGCGAAATAGTCCGTTACGCCCTCCACAAACCACAGGCTGCGTGTATGAGGGGGATGTACGTAGTCGAACGGCCCCAACACCTTCGGACGAATCCGTTTGACATTCCACAAATGGAAAAACTCGTGGGCGGCGAACGCGGCGAAATCGGTTAAGGTCTCCTCCGGTAGATACACCAAACGCGCTGAGTTTCGATGTTCTAACCCTCCTCCACGGCCATCTACATCGAAGTAGAAAATGTATTGCGAATAAGGCAGACCTCCCATCATCTCCCCTTCCGCTTGCACAATACGCTGCAAAGTCTTTGTGAGGGTCTGAGGCTCCGTTACCTCCTGCGGATGATCGAAAAAGATCACGCGGTGGACAATACCGTCTACCACGAACTGCTGTATCAGCAGGTCGGCAGGCGCAGCGATGAGAATCGGCGAATCGGTGAGCGCGTCGTAGTCCTCTGCACTATAGACAACACTTTCAGCCGTCTGCTCGGGTGTGAGCGGCACGATCACCTGCCAACCTTTGGGCGCATCCACCTCGAGTCGAGTAGGGCACTCTTTCTCACCCACCACGTAGAGGAAAGCGGCCGTCCCGCTCACGAAAACCTGGTCGGGCCTTATCTGCACGTTCTCACAAAAAATGCCGGGCGGCTCTTGGGGAACTCTATAGGAGATAACGACATCCTCCGCAACATTCGTCTGCACTTGCCAGGTGTTTTCATCGAGCCGTTTTATAGCCAATGCATGGCCGTATCCGTCTTCCGCCCGCAAACGGGAAACGTATTGGGCAAAATTCTGCACATGGTAGTCGCCCGGACACCACACAGGCATCTGCAAACAGGGGTTTTGCACTTCGGGCACTCTCAGCGTGATCTCTAAATAAGGCGTGTTGCCCCAAATCGGCTTTAGACGATAGCTAATCGTCCCCTCGGAGGAGGGGGGCGCCGCCGCATAAGCACCAGCACCTTTTGCGAGTACATAACAAAGAAAAACCCCTATGATATGCCGGCAAACACGCATAGCGCTACTCCTTTTTGGCCGGAAGCCCCATCGGAACCCGTGCCGAAGCCACCTGTGTGGCTGCATACAGTCCGGTTTCTAGCAGTTTCAGCGTCGTTCCTCCCGCCCCGAGCGGGCGGTTTCGTGCGGTGGCATAGACAATATAGGACCGATCGGGCGACCAGTCCATGTCCGCGCTGTCTATTGTCCCCACCACCCAGTGGCGCCCTGTGCTGAGATCGAACACGACAACATCAAAGCGAGAGCCATGCGGAGAAAGCGCCCCTACCTTGTCTAGCCCGATCCATTCTGGCGCAAAATAGCCTTTTCCGTCTCGTGGGCTAATGCGTCGTAGATGCCTGCCCCGCGCATCCACCGTCCATATCTCATACCGATGAAAATTGAGGGCGTCCGGCGTAAGCACGAAGGCCAGAGCGCGTCCGTCGGGTCTCCATACGATGTCGCCGATCCGCAGAGCGATATTGGAGGAGCGTTGATTTGCCGGCAGCGTCGCGAGATAGTCTCTCGCGCGTACTCTCACGATCTCAGCAGCCGCACCCTGTTGTGCGCTTCCGGGTTGCAGACGCCGAATCGTCTCGGTGTTAGGCGCGGCGAGAGCATGAACAATGCCCTGCCGAAATGCTAAAACGGGTTGGGGGTCGGCACGGGTGGGCAGTGTCGGGCGCCAGACAGGCCAGTCGCTTTGGGTATAGACATCGAAACGAGGTGGTATCTCCTGTGGCAGCTGATGGGCGTGGAGCGGATGCACAAAAATAGCTCTCTGCCCGTTGATCCCCTCACCGACAAAAGCCACATAACGACCGTCGGGCGACCATACAGGGGTATGGTAGAAGTAGAAAAGAGAGTGATAGGGCGTCTTATGCAGAGCGAGCGGGGCGAGGGCACCGCTAGCGATATCCAGCAACCATAACCCTGTGCCGGGCATCCATGCCCCATCCTCAAACCGAAACCACTCTGTGCGCTCGATGGCGAGCTGACGATCGTTAGGCGACCAAGAGAGCCTATCGGGGCTACTGTAGCTCTCCCAACTCGCGTCAAACGGTCGATCGGGATTGATCATCTCCGGTCGCAGCAACGGAACCACCCGGTGCAGTCGGGCATCAACCACGCATAATTGGTACCGTTCATCAGACAGAGCGCGCAAAAAGGCGATATAACGCCCATCGTGAGACCAACGTGGCGCGATGTCGCAGAAGCTCAAAGGGCCTGACGCCCTCTCTCTTCGCAAAGACTTAGGGACCCCGCAACTCATCAAACAAAGGAGGAGGAAGAACCAAATCAGCCTCCTTCCTCCTCCCTCTAAAAGACGATACCGTTGACTCGTTGGCCAATACATAACCGTTTGAACTACTCGCAGGTGAGAATGCGCTTCACCACATCAATTACGTTGGCCACCTCGCCCGACTCCTGGGCCTGCTGTAACCTATCACGCACGGAATAGATGGCAAGCGCCTTCTTCATTGCGTTTGCAAACAACTCCTTTGAAAGCCGCATCGCACGCACCGGGTCCATGCGGTAGGTAAACTGGTCTTCACCAAACCAACCATCGTAGCCCGTATCTACCGCAGCATAGCAGAACTCGGCGAGGCGCCAGATGTCGTCGGTGCCCGTTACACGGTCTTCGTCGTTCGAATTGTACTTTGCGGCATTGATATGGAAGTTGGCAATGGGCACTCCCATTCGCTTCAACAAATAGAGACTATCGGCAGGCTGGTTGCCCACCATCTGCTCGTGGCCGTAGTCTATCACCACGCCCATTGCGGTCGTCCCCAAGGCCTCGTTCACCGTCTTGGCAACAAGTGCGGCTTTCGCAGTGGTATTGAGGATCATATTGCCTTCCCGTGGCTCTTTCTGCTTGGCCTCGGTGCCAAACAGCAGGCCATAGCCATTGGCCTTTCGAGCGATCTCCACGCACCCCTCGATAAACCAATCGAGCTGTTTTCCGTAGTTCACCTCAAAATGGTAGTCCCACCCATCTGAACCGGGCCAAAGCTGCACACTGCGCGTGCCCACTCGCTTGGCGATCTCCACCGTCTGTAAGCAGTAGTCCAGCGCCTCACGACGACGCCCCGGATCGGGGTTTGTGATGCTGCCCATTCGAAAACGCGCCCTTGTCCAGATGTTCGTGTTCATGTTGGTCGCGATCAGGTTATGCGCCTGCAGAGCCTCTTTCACAGTACGAATAGCATTATCATCAATTTGAAGATGCTCGTCCAGAAACATCTCATTGTTCAACTCGATCCCCTTTATACCGGCCTCCGCCACACGGGCTATCTGCCCCACCGCGCTCTCATCCAGGGGGACTTCGGCATAGGAACGGCAGAATCGATCGCTGAACCCACCGGCGCACCAGTGGCCGGCAGAGAAGTTGATACCGTAGGTCTCAAAAAACTGGTC
The DNA here is from genome assembly GCF_035294505.1 of Chthonomonas sp. NCBI lineage: Bacteria > Bacillati > Armatimonadota > Chthonomonadia > Chthonomonadales > Chthonomonadaceae > Chthonomonas > Chthonomonas sp. The sequence continues at coordinate 127,001 of NZ_DATGKU010000174.1, forward strand.
TACCCGCTCCCCTTCGAGATAGCCTCGGAATTGCGAAGAGAGCAGCGCTAGGTTCTCAATGTTGACGCGCATCGTTGTAGTTCCCCTCTACAGAGTTTGACTTTCTGTATGTTTCGCCCTCTGCAAGAGGAGTTCCTGCTTAGGTCTCTTGGAGCATCTCCCATCCCAAAAACCTCTCCAATCCCACAAGCTACCTTTGCGCAGAGGATACACCGGCGAGGCCTACGAGAACCTATCTTCAAAACCAACAAAAGAAGGAATCTCACCGCAGCGATGGCGAAATAGCATTTTGCAAAGAGATGCCGACACATTTCAACCATTGAAACCAAAATCGCGTTTTTTCGATATTCTAAGTGAAGGACGAAAATCGGTGCGAGCGCTCTTTGCAGCGAGGAAAGGCCCATGATTACTTTCATTGTGCTGATGTTTACGGGCTTAATCGGGCTTGTGCTCATGGCGCTTCCGGGGTTCCTTCACCATGGCGGTCAGCTCTCCCATGCGGTACACACCCCCCATGCGCCGATTGGTGCCCATCACGGGGTTCATCTTCATGCGCCCTCCGTCGCCAAAATCTCGGCAAAGATGGGCAAGCCCAACTGGCTGCGCCTTGTTCCATCGCCAAGGGCTATCTTTTCCTTTCTGGCGGCCTACGGCGCCTTCGGAGTGCTCTTCATGGCAGGTCTGCACTTCTCGGCAACGCTGTCAGCATGGAGCGCCATTCTACCCGCTATTGCCTTTGAACGGTTTGTCCTTCGGCCCTACTGGAACTGGCTCACCAGCTTTGGCGCCACACCGGCCTCTCCGTTAACCACTTTGGTGTTTACCGAGGCGGTGGCCGTCTCCAATTTTCAAAACGGCCGAGGCATCGTTCAGGTAGAACACGATGGCCGTGCCGTGCAGATGATGGCCTATCTCACCCCGGAACAGTGCCATATGCCCGTGCATGTTGGAGACCGACTGCGCGTGGAGTCGGTAGATGAAAAGAAAGAGCGCCTCACCGTTTCGTTGTCGCATTGAGATGTCCTCATGACCGTTTGAAATAAAATAAGGAGATAGAAACATGGATAACTCGACTATGTGGATCGTCATCGCCTGTGCCGTGCTTTTAGCGGTGATTATTCTCGTCCCCATCATCGTGAATGCCTTCTACCGCACGGTAGATGCCGGCCAGATACTGCTGGTGAGCCGACCCGGAGGAGGGCCTCCGCGGGTTCACCGCGGCCCCTGCAAGGCCTGGGTCATTCCCCTCCTCACCGCCACCCAAGTGATCCCGGCTCAAGCCATTAATGTGGATATTGACATCACCGACCAAACTGCCGATGTGGATGCCAATGGCAGACCGGCCCCGGTAAAGGTGAACGTGAAAGCCTCTGCCATCGTCAGCGTCGGGGAAAGCGATTCGATGGTGATCACGGCGGCAAATAAGTTCTTCTCAAAACCGCCAGCAGACCAGCTTTCCACCCTCACCGACGTGCTCTCCTCCGCCGGACGACGCGCCATAAACCTCCTCACCCTCGACCAGCTCTTCAACGCCCGAACAGCCCCCTCTCCTGCGGCAACCACCTCGCTTGTGCCTGCAGGCGTTAGCGATGTGTTGGCACGCGGAGAGGACGACGCCTTGGCTGTGATCATTAAAGAAGCCTGCTCTCGTAAACTGCAAGACCTTGGGCTTACCTTCAACAGCCTCAACATCAAGGCTGTGCTTAGCGACGTGGCCGAAGCGCGGCGTCGCGAATCGGCAGCACGCGCCAAAGCCAGCGCCGACGTGGTGCAAGCGCAAGAGGAACAACGCGCCCGCATCGCCCAACTCGTTGCACAGCAGAAGATCAACGATCAGGAGCGCGAGCTGAATATGCAGATCGCCGCCAATGGCGCCGCCGTTGCACGCGCCGAGGCCGAGCGCATGCAGGCCGTGCGCACCCAACGAGAGGCCGAACTGGCCGCCACCCAGATCACTCAAGCGCGCGCCGACGCCGAGCAGACCGTCATCAAACAAGAGGCAGAGGGTCGAGCGCAAGCTGCCCGCATTCGTGCCATCGCGGCCGCAGAAGCCGAATCCATCCAAATGAAGGCGAAAGCCCTCGCCGAAGCCGGACCGGCCTACCTCGAGCTGCGCAGGCTTGAATTGGCTCCCGAATTAACACGCCAGATATCGGCAGCTCTCTCCAATGGGCAGTTCATCAACTTCGGGACTGCCGGCAACGACGGCCATACAGCAGCCACTACCGCATCAGACGATGTGATGCGCGTGGTGCAAACGCTCATGGCCGCCCAGGTCATTGCCAACAGCAACTTCGGTGGAAACCATAAATCCGAGGAGCCGGCTGCCCCCACCTCTCTCCCCTCCTCGCAACAGCCCGCCGCTCCCTCCATAAGGCCGGCCTCTCCACCCGCCCAGCCTGCCATTAAGCCCGACCAGAAACCGAACCAACCAAACCGATGATCAAAGAAGGCACAAAACAACTATCGTTTAAAACAGGGTAAACTGAAAGGAGGGAACAGCAGTAAGTCGAGGAGGACTCTTGCTGCACCGGCGTACCGGCCTTTTACTGTGAGCAAGAGAGTCTATGCATATTGCTAATTTTGCCTATCCGTCAGCACGAGCGCTCCTTTTGGGGGCTTGTGTGCTGGCGGTTTTGCATGGGTTTTTGCCCTCCCATTGGCTTACGTTCGTAGCTGTGGGGCGTCTGCGACGCTGGTCGGGACGCCGCACGCTTGGCGTTGCCGCAGCAACAGGGTTTGCACATCTCTTTGCAACCGTTATTCTTGGCTTCTTGCTCGCGCTCTCGGGTAAACACGTTTGGGCCTATCTCCACCTGCCGCCCCAGCTGGAGAAAACGGCCATCTCGATTGTCACCATCGGCTTAGGAGTCGTCTTCGTGCTCCAAACGCTTGTGCCTCATAAGGGGCATCATCATGAAACGGTTCCGACGACCTCTTCAGGAGATAGTGCCATCATCGCGACGCTCTTTATGGGCATGGTGCTCTCCCCATGCCTCGATCTTCTCCCGCTCTACGTCGTCGGTGCCAATTACTCCATAGCCGTTTTGAGCCTCATGAGCCTGCTTTTCGTAGGAATCACCGTGGGAGTGATGCTCACCCTTATCTGGCTTACCCTGCAAGGAATGAAACGCCTTAACCTGGAACCGCTCGAACACTACGAGGGTCTCCTCATCGGATGTGTGCTCATTCTATTAGGAATTACGGTCAACTTTCTGAAGTAAGTCATAACGGCGAACGATAATCATAGGAACGGTGAGAAGATGACACATGGAAACGGCGGCTGCGCCCATCATCATGCAGCAGGCATTGGAGAGAGGCGGCTTGCCTTCTCTCTACTGGGAACGATTCTTTTCGTCGCCATCGAAATCGGTGTCGGCTTGTGGGCTAACAGTTTGGCTTTGATCTCCGACGCCGGTCACAACTTCACCGACGCCATGGCGCTGGCCCTATCCTGGTATGGGCTTCGCGTGGCACGCCGGCCTGCCAATGCCATGCGAACCTACGGCTATCATCGTGTGGGCATCCTAGCGGCCTTCATTAACTCCGCTACGCTGTTTGTGCTCGCCCTCTGGCTTCTCAAAGAGGCTTTTCTACGCCTACTTCATCCGGAGCCGGTAGCCGGCGTTCCCGTTATCATCGTGGCGGCCATCGCATTGTTGGTGAACACCGTCATCGCCGTTGGCCTCCATCGCGCCTCGCAACATAGCCTCAATGTTCGTAGCGCTTTCCTGCATATGGTGGGGGATGCGGTGGCCTCCATCGGGGTGATCCTGGCCGGCATTCTGATCGCCATAACCAAATGGACTCTTATAGACCCGCTGGTCTCCATCGGCATCTCAGGGCTTATCGCCTGGTCTTCATGGGGCATCATTCGTGACAGCCTCAATGTGCTGCTCGAAGGCACTCCTCGCGGGCTGAATGTGGAGGAGATGACCCGGCATATGCTGGCGGTGCCCGGCGTCAGCGACGTGCACGATCTGCATGTCTGGACTATCGGCGATGGGATGACGGCTCTCTCTTGCCACCTCATCGTAGATAAGGAGAAGATCGATCAGGCTCCCGATGTCGTTCGCAAGACAAAACAGATGCTGGCCACGCGCTATTCGGTAGGCCATGCAACCATCGAAACGGAATGCGGTGGGTGTGGCCAACCGGATGAACCCTACTGCCGCCTTGAACCGCTGCCCAATGAGAACCCCCCGAATCATCACGAGCATGATCATCACGAATGCGATCACGCGCACTAAATGTAACTACAGCTTTGTTTTGCACAAAACGCCTCTTTCGCCCAATTATAGGGTATATTCTGATGTTTGGACGAAATAAGCCTGTTTTGCGCCAATAGGCCTCTAAGAGAGAGAACTCATCAAGTCATGCTGTGAGGACATTCATGTCAGACCCACAAATAAGTTCAAAAGAGCCAACCCCACCGTTGGAGCCGGTGCCCCCGCCACAGCCGTCGCTCCTCAAACGGTTTATACGCGTCCTTCTTGGGCGTCCGCTCTCCTCCTCCCAAATGGAGCACACCCTGCTACCGAAATTTTTAGCCCTTCCGGTGTTCTCCTCCGATGCCATCTCCTCGGTGGCCTATGCAACGCAAGAGATTCTTCTTGTGCTCGGCGGCGCCGGACTTTGGATCAGCAGCGCGCAACCGCTCTATTCACACTACACCATGCTGATCACCACCCTCATCGTCATCCTCTTGGCGATAGTCGTCGCCTCCTACTGGCAAACGATACACGGTTATCCCAACGGAGGAGGCTCTTACATTGTCGCTAAAGATAACCTAAAACCCCGCTTTATGCCCGATCTGCCCGGTCTCATCGCAGCCTCCGCCCTTCTCATAGACTATGTGCTTACCGTAGCCGTATCCATTGCATCGGGAGTTCAAAACCTTGAAAGCCTGCCACTTCCTCCCTGGCTGCAATGGCTTCACTTCGATCATCTCGTTCTTTGGTGTCTGCTCTTTATTGGCCTGCTCACTTTGGCCAATCTCCGCGGTCTCAAAGAATCCGGCTCGATGTTCGCCATCTTCACTTACGGCTTCGTGATCATGTGCTACCTCATGATCTTTTTAGGAGTGTTTGGGCATGCCTTTCTCGGCTGGCATGTGCACCCGCAGTATGCTAACCAGCGTTGGTGGGATGGCTCTACGGCACAATCGCCAGGGGCAAACACCATGGGAACCGTAGGACTTTTCCTTCTGCTCAGCGCCTTCGCGAATGGATGTTCCGCCATGACCGGAACCGAGGCCGTTAGCAACGGCATCCCGGCCTTCCGAGAACCGAAATCGCACAACGCGGCTTGGACGCTGATCTATATGGGCATCATTCTCGGAAGCATTCTGCTCGGAATCTCTTACCTGGCCGTGAATTTTCACGTGGTCTACTGGGAACATGCCGGACAGACCGCCCCCGCCGTAATAGACCAGATATCCGGCACCGTCTTTGGCAAAACAGGGCGCTGGCAGTTCCTCTACTGGGCCGCACAGTTCTTTACTGCGGCCATTTTGGTGCTGGCAGCCAACACAAGCTATGCCGATTTTCCTCGCCTCTCCTCTATCCTCGCCCGTGATCGCTATATGCCTAAACAGATGGCTAACCTCGGCGATAAGCTGGTCTTCACCAATGGCATTTTGCTTCTGGGTCTCTTTGCCAGCCTGCTCATCGTATGGAAAAAAGGCAACGTGGACGCTCTCATTCCCCTCTATGCCATCGGCGTCTTCACCGCCTTCACCCTCTCTCAAGCCGGTATGGTCGTGCACTGGTACAATCTTCGCAAAGTCGTACGAGGCTGGCAAGTGAAGGCGTTCTTCAACGGCCTGGGCGCCGTCGCCACCGGTTTGGTCTTTATTGACCTCATCATCGAAAAATCGCCTGAGGGTGCCTGGATCGTTTTAATTCTTGTGCCCATCATGGTCTATCTTTTCAAAAGAATCCATGCCCACTACGAAGAGGTCGCCAAGCTGTTAACTCTCGATAACTACTGCCCTCCTAAAGAACCTCAGAAAAACATCGTCCTCGTGCTCGTCCCCACCCTGCATCGTGGCGTTATGCAAGCTCTGGAATACGCTCGCTCGATATCCAGTGACTGCCGCGCCGTCCATGTCTGCGTAAACCCCGAAGAGACACCACGGCTCATCCAACGCTGGGAGCAATGGGTACATGATGTGCCTCTTGTGATCCTCAACTCGCCCTACCGCACCCTCATCGAACCGATTATGCGCTATCTTGATGCCATTCACCTGGAACGTCCCAACACCACCATCACCGTCGTTATCCCAGAGTTCGTTCCCCCAAAATGGTGGCATGCGTTTTTACATGGCCAGTCGGCAGCCCGCCTTAAGCTGGCGCTGCTCGGTAGAGAAGACGTTGTGGTGACCAATGTCCGCTACTTCCTTCATCCCTGCGAGGAAGGAACGTCGCCCAAAATGTTGAATAATCCAACATTGCTCCCTCAGAAACAAACAGGGGCTGTGAAATGATCATCGAAACCCAGGACGATGTCGTGCGCCTCTCCGGCTCGCTACGGCAAAACCAGTGGCCGACCATTCGCGCCGTGGCCGGCATGTTGCTCCACGATCATCCCGAAGGCATCATCATAGATTGCGCCAACCTTCAGGATATTTCCGAGGAGGGCGCCAAAACCTTTCTCGAAGCCATGCGCGATATCGAGGCTGCCGGCAAACGCATTATTGTGGCGAACCTACCGGAACATGTTCTTAATGTCATCAAAAGCGTACCTGGTATCCGTTCTCAACTCCCTATCGCGAACTCGGTCGAAGAGGCACGCGCCTCGTTGCATAGATTGCCTCAACATGCCTCTCCTACAGCCCTATCCCCAAAAGGCAGATCGCTTCTAGTGCTGCTTGTACCGGGAATTGACCTAACCCCCGGCGCGTGGCTCGCCACCCAAATGGCACGCGCACGCCGTTCAGAGGTCGCATTCGTCTTTCTCCTCGAAGTGCCCCGCGACCTGCCTCTTAATACCCCACTCGGCGAACAGGAGGATGAAGCACAACACGCCCTGGAGGTTGCCATGAACTTCGCAAAACATGCCGGTGTCACAGCCACACCCCATATTGAGCGCGTTCGCGATCTCATTGATGGCTCCCTTGCTATGATCCGACAATATGAGGTAGAGCGTGTCGTGTTCGCCACTAGTCGGCAAAACCTCGATACCGGAAACGAAGAGATCTTCTATCGCCTTGTGGACGCGCTGCTGCACCGGGCCCCATGTGAGGTGATCGTAGGACGATTGAAAGCGGAAAGAATCGGGTAACTGTTCCCCGTACCGAGACTAGGGTTTTGTGGGTCTTCCAGACAGGAGGAGATCGGCGTTATGGAGGACTGAGGTCTGAAACTTTGTAGGCATCAGCCGTCTTGAGGATGCAGCTTTCGTGGGTATATATATAGCAGGTTTTTCTGAGAAAGGAGGGTGGCATTCGTCTCCCGCCTAAACGTGGGAGTCTCCTGCCGCAATCTTTATGAACGCCTTCTCTTCTAAATCCAAAGAGACCAGCCCTTACGCTCCCTTCAGAGATTTCCCCGGTCTGGCCTCCATCGTGCAACAGGCTCTTAGGGAAGATATCGGCACGGGAGATATCACCACGCAACTCGTGATCCCCTCAACCGCCCGTGCAAAGGCCAATATCACTACACGAGTTGCAGGGGTCATCGCCGGCCTACCGGTTGTTCAAGAAGTCTATCGTCAACTCGACCCCAGCGTTCAGGTGGAGTTGATCGTGCAGGACGGCGACTCGGTGGAGGCGAACACGCCGCTTGCCATCCTCTCCGGGTGTGCCCAAAGCCTCCTCACCGGGGAGCGAGTGGCTCTTAATTTCGTACAACGTCTTAGCGGCATCGCCACGCTCACCGCAAAGTTTGTGGCAGCCGCCCGCCGAGAAGGTCTACGAATTGTAGACACACGCAAGACAACGCCCGGACTTCGCCTCTTAGAAAAGTATGCGGTGCGAGTCGGTGGGGGTCACAACCATCGCTTTGGCCTCTATGATGCCGTCTTAATTAAAGATAACCATATCGCCGCTTGCGGTTCCATCACAGAAGCGGTTCGTGCCGCCCTTACCGGTGCACCGCATGTTATGAGCGTCACCGTAGAATGCGACACGCTCGAACAAGTGCAAGAAGCGCTCGATGCTGGCGCCGATGTCATTCTTCTCGATAACATGTCCCCCGAGCAGCTGCGTGCAGCGGTTGCATTGGTGAACGGCCAAGCCATGGTCGAGGCCAGCGGAGGAATTACCTTAGAGACGATCGCCGAGGTGGCTGCTACCGGTGTGGACATCATCTCTATCGGCGCTCTCACCCATTCCGCACCCGCCCTCGACATCGGTATGGATTTCGTCATGACAAGTCTCTGACGCTCCCCGGCAGAAAAGCAACGGTACTCGGCTCTCCGACCCGCCCAACCGCAAAGCCTCCCCGCTGCTTCATACACCCACACCCCTCCCGACTGGGAACGGTGTCGTTAATAGAGTATACTGGTCTACGCGGATGGTCACCCTCTCCGCTGCGGACTTGAGGCACAGTGTTTTCAGCCCCGCCTCACGAAGCGGGGGTTTTCCGCATCGGGCTATAATCATGGCACTCTACCATCTTTCAAGCGTTCCCTCCACGATGGACGTGGCACGCGATCTACTTCATTCCGATCCACTTGCCTTACAGCGCTGGGACGGCGTTCTCGCCGACGAACAGACCCAAGGACGCGGCCAACGTGGCCGCAGCTGGTTTGCCCGTGCTGGCGAGAGCCTCTGTGCCACCTTCTTCTATCCCCAAACGTTCCCAATGCCCTCTCATCCTCATGACGAGCCTCTACAAAGAGTTGCCATGCTCTCTATATTGGCCGGGGTTGCCGTCGCCGAGTCGATCCATCGTGCCCTCCTCAAGGCGCTGGGCCTCCCGATATCCAACCGGCCGACCCCGTCTAAGCCCGATATCGGCCTCAAATGGCCCAACGATCTCCTTCTCAACCACAGAAAAACGGGGGGTATCTTGATAGAACTGGCCCAACTGCCGACAGGAGAACACATCCCTCTTATCGGTGTGGGCATAAACCTGTACATTAGGGAGTTTCCTCCGGAGCTGGCTTCACGCGCCACCTCCTTTCTCCGCGAAGGCATCCAAGGCATAACTCCCCTGTGGCTAGGGGCCCAGATAGCGATCTCTCTCAAGTTGTGGGCAGAACGTTATGCCGCCGGCGGCCCGGAGAGCGTCATGCGCCGATGGCAATACTACGACCGAACAAAAGGCACGGCCTATACGGTCTCTATCGGGGAACGGCAGGTTAGAGGCGTCGCCGTGGAGGTCGCTTCAAATGGCACCTTGCTGCTTCAGCTTGAGGATGGAACGCTCTTTCCCTGCTTTACTGCCAGCTCCGTGCAGCAAGAGGATAACAGACTCGATGCTACCGAGTAGGAAATGACGACCTGTTTGGCGAACGAAAGCACATCGGAACATCACGCCTCTCATAAGGAGACCCATGCGCCATGTTAAACCAAGCCCGTATCGGCATCGGCATTCTCTCTTTCGCCCACGGACATGTGAACGCCTATGCCGAGCGCATCCGTCAGTTTGATGATGCTCAACTTATCGCCTGCTGGGATAGCGATGAGTCGCGAGGGAAGCGCCAAGCAGCGCACTTTGGCATCCCCTACTCGCCGCATCTTGAGGACGTACTCAACCGCAAAGATATTGACTGCGTGATCATCGCCTCAGAAACCAACCGCCATGCCGATCTGGCCGTCGCAGCCCTCGAAGCGGGGAAAGCTGTTTTCCTACAGAAGCCAATGGCCATCACTTTGGCAGATTGCGATCGGATTATCGCCGCGGTGGAACGGTCTGGATGCTGGTTCAGTATGGCCTTCCAAATGCGATGCGACCCTCAAAACATCCGTATGAAGCAGCTGGTCGAGGAGGGTGCCGTTGGTCGTGTCGGAACCATTCGGCGTCGCCACTGCATCCCCGTGCTCTTTGACAAAAACTTCGTGGAAGGCCCCACCCGATGGCACATTCTGCGCGAAACCAACTTCGGCATGTTTTTTGACGACGCCACCCATGCCCTCGATTGGCTCGTCTGGATGCTAGGCAAACCTCCCGTTTCGGTCATCGCAGAAATTGATAACGTGTTAACCCATGTCGCTCCCGATGATACCGGAGTGGCCATCTACCGTTATGAGGATGGCCTGTTTGCTGAAGTTTATAACTCCAGCGTTACTCTGGCCGGAGAGAACACCACCGAGATATATGGTGACAGAGGTGTCATTATTCAGAATCATGGCGACGCTCCTTCGGCCATGATCAAGCCTCCGCATCCTATCGGGGTAAAACTCTATCAGCGCGACAAGGCCGAGTTGGGCTGGCAAGACCTCGGCCTTCCCATTCCTGCCTCTCACGGAGAGCGGATTGCCGGTGTAGCCCGCCCCTTTATTGACGCCTTCAAAAGCGGTAAACCGTTGTGCACCGCTCAAGAAGGGCGCCTCTCGGTGGAAATGTGCCTCGCCGCCTACAAAGCGGCAGAAACCGGCCAACGTGTCTTCTTCCCCTTTTCGGGTTAGAAGTAGTGCTTCCCTACCCCACTAGGGGTGCAG
>NZ_DATGKU010000175.1:0-15058 GCF_035294505.1 Chthonomonas sp.
GCCCACGGTGTCTACAAACACCTTAGACATTTCCAACTATGGCGGCGATGGCGATTCCATCGCGATCATGCCTAATGGAGATACGGCGGTGGTGTCGGGCGACTCCAGTTCGCAGTTGCTGGTGGTATCCGGCATCGTTTCAGGCAACCCTACTACTGCCGGAACCATAGCCATACCCGACAATCGGGATGGGGTGGTCATCTCCAACGACGGCAAGGTGTTGCTGGCACGAGGGAATAGCGGCCTGACGGTGTTCTCCATTGCGCCGGCGAGTGGAGGGGGCTATACCTTTACCCAAACCGCCAATTTAGCGCCACAGGGCGCCTCCAACATGGAGGATGGACGCGACGGCATGGCGATTAGCCCGGTGGACTCGAGCCGAGCGGTCGTTATTGGAGATGCCAACGGCGATATGGTCGCAAGCCTTATTGTCGGTTTGCCCGGCAATCCCTCCGTGCGTTCAGTGCATCTTAGAACTCCGGCTTCGATGTCGCTTATAAGTCGTCAAGTCGTTCGGCCTGAAAGGCACGGCTCTCGATTGGCGTTAAGTGGTGTATCGGTGCTTCATGCGGTAGCCGTATCACCGGATGGTAAGCTTGCCGTTGTGGGTACCGATGCGGGGTTGATTCTGCTTTCCGGCGTGGATACCGGCAATTTGGCGCAGGTGGGCAATATCTACAGCCCCAGCTTCACGGTTGGAAACCAATCGTACCAGCTTGGACTGGTAACCACGCTGGGCTTTACGCTGGATGGAAAGTATGTCGTTGTGGGAGCGCAACAACCATCCGCTGTTAACGGGACGGTGTTGTTGATTCCGGTTTCCGCAAGTGGGTTTGGAGCACCGTTTGCCCAAGCCACCGGCATATCCATCCCGGCTAACGATCAGATTCTAATCCATTAGCGTTTCATGCAGTAAGGACATGCGCTGTAGTTGCCCAAGGAGAGTCTCTCTCCTTGGGCTTTTTTCGTTCTGAGCGCAAGAAGCAGAAGGCTATTCGATAATGCTTTCTGTTACTCCATTCATCCAGGTAAGTTCGGCATGGAGCAGAGTGCCTTCTAGAAGGAAGTTGAAAGCATGAAGGCCGGTGAGTGGATAAGGGGAACCGTCGGCACGCAGTCCGAGACCGACCCAAAGTCCATCAAATGTATTTGGAAAAGGGGCGGTAACCTGAATGCGCCTCGTTTCGACGAGAATCTCTATGGTGCCGGGGAGAAGCCCAATGGTTTGCGTATTTTTTCCACCGCTGATGCTGGGCACATAGTAAGAGAGCGCCGTATGGATGGTTCCTTCGGAGTTGGCGTCGGGGCCTTGAATGAGAATGGACATGCTTTCGACATCGGCTTGTGCTATCTCACGCCCATTCACGAAGAGATAGAAAGAAAGCGGGTCTTTTTTGGTGACGACGAGGAGGGTAAGCCCACCGCCTTGAATGCGCGCGAGGTCGGAGAGACTAGGTTGTGGCACACTGTCGTTATGGCCGGATGCATGGCTCATAGACTTGTTCCTTTAGCCTTTTGGGGTCGAAGCGGCCGTGTAGAAGGAGCTACGGCCGGCTCGATGTAGTGTTAGTTTACCTGCATTTACCAAACGGCGAAGGAGGCGGGAGGCCTGATCTTCATTTAGCTTGCAGAGGCTCATCACATCGTGACGCGAGATGCGCTGATGGGTCTGCACATACTGGAGTATCAGGGCCTCTTGTTGCAGCGGCTCGAACCCGCGTTGGCGCACATAGCCGATCGCCTGCCCGAACCGCCGGTAGATTTCGGCAGAGAGCGATGAAACACGCGCGCGTGTTTTAAACGCGCGATCGAGCGTTTATTTCGGGCGTAGGCGGCGATCCTTTAGAGCACCTCGATGATCTCGGCGTTAGCGCGAGGGACGGTGACGAGACGACCATCGGCGAGTTTCGCACGCAAAACGCGCACCACAGCCCCCGATTCAACCTGTTCGGGAGCAATGGGCAACTCGGCAACCTCGCCGATCGCGCCAAAGTAGGGCGAGCGTATCAGGCGAATAGGGGTGCCAACGCCAAGCTCTTGGGCGGGCTGGATATCGCCATCCCGATAGGACTGTTCCATCGGGTCTAGCGGCACGATCACTTCGGGGCGAAGGACGCCAGCCCTTATTTGGGTGGCCCCGTTGATGGAGGCCTGTTTACCCTCTAAATGGCAGAACAGGCGGAAGGTACGCTCGGCCATGGGGATGGGGCCGAAACCCTCCGTGAGTATGAGTGTAAAAGGGATTGGCTCTTGACCGGTGATGGCGACCCCAATGTCGTAGTTGGGGTCGTTAAGCATGTCGGCCAGGAAGGCAATGAGATCGGTATCCACAACGCCCCCACAGACCACACCGGCAACGCCCAGTGTTGCGGCTTTGCGCAAGGCCTCCGGTGTGATGAGGCTGCCGCCTACCACAACTCCGCCCTGATGCTTTTCGTGGATGTGCTGATCGGTGAGAGGGCTATCGGGGCCGCCGGTTACCACATGAACGGTGCCCAAGCGTTCGCCCCCAACTCCAAAGATACCTTGCACGAGCGCGCCGACACAGCGGATCACCACGCCTTCTTGGGGGAGCACACGCAGGACATGCCCACGTACATAGGCGCGCTGTTCTACCGGCAGAGGAGGGGGGCGAATGCCGATATTGCCGGTTGTAGGGGAGACAAGCTCTACGGTGCCGCTGAGAGGAGCGTAGAACCGGCTACGGAAAAACCGCCCAAAAAGCCCCGGCGTTTCGGCCAGAAGGTCTCCTTTTTGCACTCTGTCGCCCTGTTTTATTTTGAGCACCTTTGGCAAAGCTGAGGCCTCTATGCCGAGTTGGGCGGCGAGGCGAAAGGTTTGCATAGGGCTTGGCAGCTCGGCACGTGCGACTACCGTATCCGGCGAAACCTCATCGCCTTCCTGCACAAGCACCTCCCCTTTCACCGGCAGACGTCGTTCTTTTTCGATAGAGGTGTAGGACGAGACTTTAAGGCCGGGGGTATAGGCGGTACTCATAGGGTGCGGTTCCTCCGCTATTGTGGGCGCATATCGCGTCGGGTAACGACATCAATGCGTCCGCTGAGATAGAGGATAACGGTTTTGGCGTTCTCCGGATCGCCGGTATTATGGGGAAACGAGAGCGCCTTATAAAGAATGGCCTGGTCGTTGACGTTGTTGATAGGCGGAATGCTGACGGTGGCGTTGGGAGGGGCATTGGGCTTTTCGATGAGCAGCACGGTTCTATCGGGGTCTATGGAAGACTGCGTGTCCGTATCGGATTTCTGGGTAAAGGAGCCGCTCGGCTCAAAATTGTATTCCGAGGCGTAGGTGTTGAAGGCATAGCCAACCTCGCCGTTGTCGGCCGGCCCGTGCAAGAAGGCTTCGCGCCCACCGGGTCGGCTGCTCGAAGCGGAAAGATAGCCGAGAATAGCATCCGTCCAGTGGTCTGCCTTTGGCAATCTGCCATCAAAGTCTTTGCTGTATAAGAGCATGGCGCTATAGAGGGTATGTAGGTTCTCTTGGGCGATCACAATGTCGCGCTGGGCTTTAAAGCTCATAAAGCCCCGATAGCCGCCCCACAGCACCCCGGCGATAACGATGAGGGCTACAAAGAGCGTGATATAGTTTAACTCTCTTTGCCCCAAACGGAGGGTGGCTTTGCGTTCGGGGCGGGAAGGTGTTGGTGTCATATTCATGATCTGGCCTCTACCACAGTTTGACTTTGTTGCGGCAAGGGGATATTCAGGGTGCGATACCATTCCTGCAGGCAATAGAGACGTGCACTGGGGTCGGTTGGAAGCTGCAATGGCCGCCCGCGCGCATCTACGATCAGGCCTACCACCCCACCTTTAACCACACGTCGTACGGCGCGCCCACGCCCGGCGCCCAAATCGAAGGCACGTGAGGGAGTAACCGTTATCTCCTGCTCCTCCGGCTCGCCGGCAGAGTTCAGCCCTAAAGGATAGACTCGAAGCGCTCCAAACGGCACAATATCTTTCCAATCTTCCCATTCAACGGTAATGCAAGGCTCTCCCTCTCTGCTTACGCCGATCGGCGCGATGCATGTTCCCAGGTAGATGAGGCAGTCGCGTTGGAAAACGTGGGTTGCGGCTTCTGGATGGAGGGTAGAGAGCACGCCGAGTTGAGGCATCATAAAGATAGAGTCGACGGTGAGCAGGGTAAAGCCTTCGGGCTGGAAAGCATCGAGCATCATAAGGGCGGCCTGAGCGCGGAGGGGCGCATGGGAGAGCACGCCGCCCGAACCCACGATAACATCCAAATCGAGCATATTAATAAGGCTTTTAGAGGTCTTTTGCTCAAAGATTTGGCCGACATTTTTGGCCTGAGCCACCCCAAACAGGTCTCTGGCGAGCGATTTGTGATGTTCAAAAGCGAGGGCGAGCGCTTCGCGACAGACGGCCTGTTCCAGCAAAAGATCGGTGAGGAGTTGGGGGATAGTGGTGGGACGAATCATCTTGTTGCGCAGTTGGTTACGAACCTCGGAGGCCTCGACGGGAAAGGGGAGCCAGCGACAGATGCGATCGATTTTCGCCTCCGCGAGGACGTTACAAATGGAGTACGACATGCCCAAGTTGGCCGAGACGGTGCGGGTAAAATGCCCATCAAAAACGGAGAAGACATCGGTGGTGGCGCCTCCGATGTCCACTCCGAGCAGGTTGATGCCCTGCTGTTCGGCGATGGTCTGCATGATTTTGCCGACGGCGTTAGGAGTAGACATAATGTCGGCGCTGGTCCAGTTCAGCAGTTTGCTATAGCCAGGGGCTTGTTGCATGACATGTTGCAGAAAGACCTCATGAATGGCCTCTCGTGCCGGCCCGAGGTTTTCGCGTTCCAGGGTGGGGCGTAGGTTGGGAACTTGACGAAGGTCGAAGTGCCCTTTGAGAATCTCCGCCACCTGAGGATAGGCATCGGGGTTACCGGCGTAGATGACGGGCAGTTTGGTGTTGTGGCCGAGGCGAGGGCGTGGGTCGGCAGCGAGCAGCATCTCGGCCATTTCAACGAGGTGGATAACGGTGCCCCCATCGGTGCCCCCGGCCATGAGGAGGATGTCGGGTCGGAGCTGGCGTAGGCGCTCCACGCGCTCAAAGTCTTTGCGCCCGTCGTCGGTAGCCAGCACATCAATGACGATGGCGCCGGCGCCAAGGGCAGCGCGTTGGGCGCTTTCCGCGCTCATTCGCTTCACCACGCCGATCACGGTCATCTGCAGCCCCCCACCGGCGCTGGATGTCGAGAGGTAGAGGTCTACTCCTGAGCCATCCTCTTGTTGTGGCGTCAGCGGTTTTCCGCTATCGTCGAGGAGGCGGCGCCCACGCAACTCTTCTACCTCGCGAATGGCGTTGGTAACTCCGATGGTAACGTCATCGAACGGCGCCTCAACGGTGGTGGGGGCCTCACCGCGGCAGACGAGACGGTAGGTGCCATCCGGCTGTTTCTCAATGAGAATGGCTTTGGTGGTGGTGCTGCCACAATCGGTGGCGAGGATAGAACGAACCTGATTTGGGTCTATGGGCATTTTGGCGGTGGACATAGGCAATTTTAGCACACAATAGGCTCTATTTGGTGTTCTTTAGGGCCGGCAGCTTTGGGAAGAGTCCGGCAAGGATTTGTGGTAGGCGCTCTTGAAGGGCCGAGTTGGCCACGAGCTTGTCGCAGCCGGCAATCTGCGCTTTTGGGCGAACTTCTGCGAGGCGGGTATGGGAGATAAAGCCGAGCACCTTGACCTGGGGGTGTAGGCTTTTGGCCCGTTCGGTGATGACCAAGGGCTGCAGGCCCTCAATGTTGAAGTTGATGACAACCAACAGGGGAGCGATGTGGCGCAAACGCGCTAAGGCCTCGTCTTGGGTTCGGGCGGTGACGACCGCCCAACCCAAGCTTTTCAGGGCCGATTCAATTCGAGACGAAGAGAGCAGATCGGGATTGACGATCAGCACCGTAGGCGTATTCGATGAGTTCATGGTTTTTCCCTTTCTGATCTATTCCTCTTTATACATCTATTTCCCTTCTTTTGTATTCCTGTCCACGTTGTTTTTTGGTTCTAAGGTATACAGATCAAGCTTGGTTTTAGACCACAAGCCCGGCGCCTTTGCGGATGGCCCTTCCTCCTCCACCAGAAGCGCCCCACGCTAAGATGGAAAGGACGAGATAGGGCGGCTCCACGAATGAACTCTAGAACCGCCGGCCCAACAGCCTCTCTATTCGAGAGAGGGAAAATCGGCGGCAGGGAAGAACGAAGCCGATGTCAAAAAGAATAGAGGTCAAATGAAAGGCTCACGGAGCATAAGAATGTACACGAAAACGATGTTTCTATGTATGGCTTTGTTCGGCACCACGGTGCTTTCTGCCGATGCGCAACCTGCCCCACAACAGCGCATCGCGGTGCTGGGAGGAATGCCACCGTTGGTGGCTGAAAGTCTCTCCACAAAGCTCCTGGCAACGCTTCAAAAGGCCCATCTTGCTGCAACGATTCTGCCCCCACAGCAACTTGCCGATCCAGCACACTTCAATGCCGAAAAGTTCGATCTGTTGATTTTGCCCAATGCCGCCTATCTCCCCGGTGACGCGCAGGTGAACCTACTGCACTTCCTCCAACAACACGGTCGTCTGCTTTGCATTGGAGGCCCTGCCTTTACCCATAGTGTCTTCCTACAAAACGGCCGTTGGTGTCTTCGCCACCAGCTACTTCAGGAAGCCAAAGGGCATCCCGTGTTCGACTTTCAAAACGCCGATCCAGCCTCCTGGAACCAAGCCGCCGATTCGCCCAATACACGGATCACCGTCACAAAAGAGCCTTCACCGCACGGCACGGCGCTCTATTTCCGTTTTGAAAACTACCATAATTGGGTTAACCTCACAGCGCCCGCATTTCCCGCCTCGCCGTTCGGCCCCCAAGAGAATCTCACCCTTTTCTGGGCAAAAGGAGCGCCCGATACCAATGCCCTCGTCATGGAGTGGGTAGAACGCGATGGCTCACGATGGATTACGGCAGTTCCTCTCACCACACACTGGCAACGCTACGTCCTGCTTCCATCTGCCTTTCGATTTTGGGAAGGAGGTCAGGGGCGAGGAGGGCATGGCGACGTGTTCCACCCACAGAACGCGATGCTCTGGCGCATCGGGCTAGCCAACTCGCACGCGCTTATGCAGGAAGGCGATCACCAATTTTGGCTTGCCGATCTGGAAGTCGGAGCCTCTCCGTACGCCATCGAAACCGCACCCCCCGATCTCCCTGCGCTTAGCCCCGACTATCGGGGCTATGTGACCTCGGAAGGGGAATGGCGCCCTGTCATTCGCGAGCGCGGCCTTGGGTTAGCCGATCAAGGGCGTCCGGGGCGCCTGGTTCTACCGGCAGAGATCACGAATCCAAACGACGGGAAGGGGGACGACCTTGAGGAGTTAGATAACAGCCACTGGCTCTACGTCCCATTGCAGGGTTCCTACCTTGGCACCTGCTGGGGCGGGATCGCCCTTCCTGCTCATCAAAGCCTGCCTTCGGAAGAGACACTGCGCGATATGGTGCTTCGGCTCCGCCAACCGGCCTATATCGCCTATGGCGGGGTAGATAAGGCCTCCTATCCCTTCCAAACACCTGTGGTCATTGGGGCAAAGCTGATCAGCAACTCCGCTCAACCCCAAACACTTCGCTTAAAGTGGCATGTCGAGAGCCTGCCTAACTCCATATCTCCATCTTTCGAGCGAGATTTTGCAACAACGGTCTCTTTGGAACCCTATCAGCAAACCTTGTCGCCAACCTACACGCTAACCGATCTCCCCGCGGGTGAATATAGGGTAACCATCACGCTGCAAACCGACCAACCGGCCTCAGCGATCCTCGATCGCCTACAGGAGCCGTTTCGCGTGCTACCCATGAAAACCCGCACCGCCTCTCTTGCCCATTTCGTTCGCGTGGAGGGCGGCGAGTTCGTTTTAGATGGACAGCCGTGGCGCCCGGTAGGCGTAAACTTTTGGCCGGGCTGGATCGCAGGGCAGCGTGTTGACCGCTATCAGCACGGCTGGCTCTCCCCAGATGAGTACGACCCCGTCCTCATCCAACGCGACCTCGATATCTGCCACCGCCTTGGGTTTAACGTCGTCAGTGTGCAATATACCCGCCCCGATGAAGCCCCCGCCCTCAACGATTTCCTCATAAGATGCCGAAACCTAGGCATCAAAGCCAACGTATTTCTCGCGTATGCCCATCCACTTTATTTCGACCCGGAAGCGCTTACGAAACTACTGAATGCGGCCAACATTCGTGGCAATGACACCATCTTTGCCTTCGATATCGCGTGGGAGCCCCATATGGGGCCCTACGACCAACGCAAAGCGTGGGATCCGCAGTGGCGGCAATGGATTAAGGAGCAGTATGGCAGTATCGAGCATGCAGAAGAGATGTGGGGAATGAAAGCGCCACGCGACGCGGAGGGCCTGGTCACCGGCCCCTCTGACCAACAGCTCAGCCAAGACGGCCCGTGGCGCCTCTTCGTTGCCGCCTACCGCCGATTTTTGGACGATCTCATCAGCCGCGGGTATGCGAAGGTGGTGCAACTGTTGAGGCCTTATGGCCCCCTTATCGGTGCCCGCAGCGGCTACGGAGGGAATGGCAGCCTCTATGTGGCTGGGGTCGCCCCGTTTGACCTCGTCTCTGGAGCGGCGCACCTCGACTTCATTTCGCCCGAGGGCTATGCCCTTGATGGCGACTGGCCTACCTTCCGCGGAGGGGGCTTTACCGCCGCCTACGCGCGTTGGGCAGGCAATGGGAAACCGGTGTTCTGGGCGGAATTCGGCCGCTCCGTCCTTCCCGCCAACCCCCAACGACTGGAACAACAAGGAGCCTACTACGACAAGATGTGCCGTCTCGTCCTTGATACCGGCTCCAACGGAACCGCAGCCTGGTGGTTCCCCGGTGGACTGCGCATTGACGAAAATAGCGACTTCGGCATCATCTCGCCCGACGGAACTCCACGCCCCGCCGCCCTAAGGCTCTCAAAACTCGCCAAAGAGGAACTCCCAAAAGCCGTGGTAGACCCCAAACCCACAACCTGGCTGGAAATAGACCGCGATAAGGATGCTCGTGGGTACGCGGGGCTTTACGCCCATTTTCTCCCCATCTATGCCCAACTGCGTGAGGAGGGGAAAATGCCTGGAGTGCGAACCCGCGGCACCGGCACCACCACGGCAACCGTGCCGCTAACCGCCGTCGGCGATCTGCCTCTAAAAGGGTTAGAGCCACTGCAGTTTGTCAACGGGGAGATATTGCCTATCGGCACCGACCCCGATGGATTCCCGCAGCAACTCCTTCTCACCAACACCGGCGAAGCGGAATGGTTGGCCGGCGGAGCCGGGCGGGTTGGGCTTATGATCTCGAGTCAAGATCGCCTACTTGGCATCCTCCCTCTCACCAAAGATGTGCCTCGTTACGGCCGGTTGCTCATAGATGCCGCGCAGATACGACGGCTCCTTCCTCCCAATCCACCGGCATCTATTACCCTTCGACTGGTGTTACAAGACCGTCCCGATGCGCCGAACCGCATTCCCTTCGGCCAGACCGTCACCATCGCTATCGGTAACTCACAATAAACTTGGAAAGCCCATGAAAAAATTCGCTATCGGTTGCTCGTTCTTGCTGCTGTGTGCCCTGGTGATGGGGATATGGATATCCCATATCCTGGCCAAACCCGCTCAAAAATCGGATGAAACCGAAAAGGTCACGCGCGGCGACGTGGTTGTCAAGGTGGTAGAAGATGGCACCATCGAGCCGCTTAGCAAAGTGGACGTGAAGTCGAAAGTGGCCGGTCGAATTCTTAGGCTCTACGTTCATGAAGGGCAGACCGTGCGCCAAGGCCAGATACTTGCAACCATAGACCCCATAGACGTGATCAACCAGGTGAAAGCGCTTGAAGCGCAACTGGATGCGGCAGAGGCTCGTCTCGCGTCGGCACGGAAAGCTGCCCTGCTTCAAGACCAACAGACGAGCGCCACCATTGCGCAGTATCAACAGAACCTCGCCCAAGCCAAAGCGCGCCTCGACGAGGCCGAACTGCAGGCCACAGCGCAACCCCAGCTCAACACGCAGGCCATTCAAAATGCGAAGGCCGGCTTGGAAGCGGCAAAGGCCAATCTGAAGGCGCAGGAGCAGGCCCTTGAGCTAATGGTCAAAACAACTCACCCCAATGCGGTTGCCTCCGCTCGCTCTGCCTATCAGCAGGCGCTCGCCCAAGAGCAGAATGCGGCCTTGAACCTACAACGGCAAAAACAGCTGCTGCAAAAAGGCTTTGTGTCACAGTCCGCCGTAGATGCAGCCGAAGAGACCTACCTCGTCGCCAAAGCGCAAGAGCAGGAAGCGAAGGAGAAACTCGACCGCATTGAGGAGGCCAACGCCATCGAGGAGCAAAACGCCCGAAGCCAAGTGGCCGCCGCCCAAGCCCAGGTCGCCCAAGCAGAAGCCGCTTTGCGTCAGGCTCAACTCAACCCGCAGCCCATCGCCTCGCAGGACGAGTTGGCCAGCGCTACGGCCGCCTACCGACAAGCGCTTGCGCAACTGGCACAAGCCCGCAGCAACCTCATCCAAAATAAAATGCGCCGTGACGATGTGCTCGCCGCTGCCGCCGACGCCCAACAGATTCGCAACCAACTCAACGCAGCTCTTGTGCAGCTCCACGATACCACCATCTATTCACCTATGACGGGCGTTATCACGAAACGCTATGTGGAACCCGGCGACCTCATCACCTCAGCCATTAGCTCCTTCACCTCCGGCTCGCCGATCTACCAGGTGGCCGACCTCGGCACCATGCTGGTGAAGATCGAGGTGAATGAGGTAGACATCAACAAGATTCGGGTGGGCATGCCAACCGAAGTCACCACAAGCGCCTCACCTGGAGTGGTTTTTTGGGGGCGCGTGAGCAAGGTGGCTCCCGCCGCCTCCTCCTATACCGCGGCGGCCGCTTCCAACGGAGCCGCAACCTCTCAAAACACCGTCATCCGGTTTCCCGTAGAGATACGTATCGATCACGCCGACCCGCGCCTTCGCCCCGGCATGAGCGCCCACTGTACCATCATTGTGGCAGCACGGCATAACGTGTTGAGGGTACCGGTAGACTGTCTCTACGGCAGCGGCTCACACCCTCAGGTGAAAGTGATAGTTGCACCGGCCTCGGCCGACCGGTCGAAACCGATAACGCAAATGCGCACGATTCAGATCGGCATTCAAGACGATAACTACGCCGAGGTGCTTTCCGGCCTAAAGGAGGGCGAGGTGCTTATGCCCGCCCCCTATACCGGCCCACCGCGGCAGAAATTCGACATCCATGAAGAGTAAACGCCTGTGAAGAGTTCATCGCGCCTATGACCTTTTGGCACTGCCTTATCACCGCCCTCAACAACCTGCGCATGAATAAGTTGCGCTCGGGGCTTACTATGCTCGGCATCATCATCGGGGTGAGCGCCGTGATCATGATGGTGGCCATTCTCCAGGGCATGTCGCGCCGCGTCGCCGCCGAGTTCGAGAAGATGGGCTCCAATCTGATTATGGTTATCTACGAGCCCGACAACAAAACGCACGACCGAGCCGTTCGCCATATTGACGGCTTCAAAATGCGCGATGTAGAGGATATTCTTCAACGCTGTAATCTCATTACACGGGTATCACCCCAGTTGCCCTTGCCCAACAGCACGGCCGTGCACAACGGCAAACATCTCGACGTGCAAATCTATGGGGTTATGCCAGACTATGCCGCCCTTCTCGACGTTCCCTTGGCCTCCGGCCGCTTCATCACCGAGCTTGATCTGCAACAGTGGGCAAAAGTCTGCGTCATCGGCTCGAAGGTAGCCACCGAGCTTTTCGGCAAACAAAACCCTATCGGCTCCGAAATAGACCTCAACAACATCCCCTTTACCGTGGTCGGGGTTGCCAAGCCAAAGGGACGCTCCTTTATGGGCGATCAAGACACTCTTGTCTACGCGCCGCTCTCTACCGTGCAGCAGCGGATGGTGGGCACCGATTTGGTGGGGATCATCTATGCGCAGCCGGTGAGCCTTCAAAAAATGGAACAGGCGAAAGACCAGATATGGCGTTGCCTTATGCGCCGCTATGCCGACGTGCCTGGCATCAAAGTGGATAGCTTAGACACGGTTCTGCAAAGCATTACCACCGTCTTCGCCGCTTTTACCCTGGTACTCGGCTCCATCGCGGCACTCGCGCTCTTAGTAGGTGGCATAGGCATTATGAACATTATGCTGGTTTCCGTTACCGAACGCACACGTGAGATCGGCCTCCGTAAGGCCGTTGGGGCAAAGCAAAAGGATATCCTCATTCAATTTCTCATCGAATCGGCCACGCTATCGGGCATCGGAGGCCTCACCGGGGTTGGCATCGGCTCCGCGCTCTCCTACACCATCGGATACATCTCCACCTTTATCAAGGCCCTAAACAACAACGGCCACAAGGGCTTGGCCATCTACGTGCCGCTTTGGGCCGTTGTGGGCGCCTTCGTCTTTTCTGCCGGCGTTGGGGTGTTTTTCGGTCTCTATCCCGCAATACGCGCCTCCAAGCTCGACCCCATCCAAGCCCTCCGTTATGAGTAAGCCCTCGGTAGCGCGCATAAAAGTCCGTAGGGGCAGGCCTTGTGCCTGCCCAATAAAACACGGAAATCCCATGGGGTAACCTCAAGGCCGATACAGGGGTCCCCAGAAAATCTTTCGATTTTCTGGGGTAGGGCGCCCTTTCCCGCAGGGCTAGTGGAATTGAAAGTCAAGATTTCTCGCCTTCGGCTCGAAATGACAGTTGTGGTATCGGCTCGAAATGACAGTTGTTTATCTCGTCTTCAGCTCGGAATGACAGTCGTATCGCCAGCTCTTCAAGCCCCCACCCCCCCGCCCCTCAAGGCCGACGCTGGGGTAGGGTGCCCTTCCCCTCCCCCCATTGGGGAGAGGGGAGATTAGCAAAAGGGGCACGGTCACCGTGCCCCTACAGGCGGTTTCCTTATAGTTAGCTTCCTTTTGGAAACCAACCATAACCGCCCCCTTTCCCTATTCAAAATAAACTCGACACCTCAGCGGCCTGAATTACTTCCTTTATCGCCTATTTCTCTGGCCGCTGCGTTGCCGTCCGCAAGGACGGAAAGGACGGGATAGGGGGCGAGCAAAATAGGCTTGCTCTATAAACTATCTCTAGAACTGTGAGATTGGCAGTCTCCGCAGCCCTACCCCACCCCTCAGAACCGGTGGGAATGGAAACTCAAGATTTCTCGCCTTCGGCTCGAAATGACAGTTGTGGTATCGGCTCGGAATGGCAGTTGTTCATCTCGTCTTCGGCTCGAAAGGACAAGCGTATTGCCAGCTCTTCAAGCCCCCACCCCCCGCCCCTCCCCCTATCAGGGAGAGGGGAGATTAGCAAAAGGGGCACGGTCACCGTGCCCCTACAGGCGGTTTCCTTTGATAACCTTTCCTTTGGAAACTCAACACAACCGCTCCCTTTCTTCAATAAGTAAGACACAATAAACGCCTCAGCGGCCTGTGTCGTTTCCTTCAAAGCCCATCTCTCAGGCCGCTGCTGTGCCGTCTGCTAAGACCGCTGCGTTGCTGTCTGCAAGACGAAAGGAGGGGATAGGGGGCGAGCAAAGTCGGCTTACTCTATGACTTAGCTCTAGAACCGCGAGGTTGGTAGTCTCACTTCGCATATGCGCTGAATTCGCAAATTTTGCTTCTATTCCCATCGCAAGCAACCAAGGCCACTTTTCGGGTAGTATTAAAAGAGGTACCGCGTGCACCGTGGGAATTTTGAAAACGATTTTTTAGGAGGATACCATCATGCCCGTACGTGTAGGCATCAACGGGTTCGGACGCATCGGTCGCATCACCCTTCGCACCATCCTTGAGCGTCATCCCGACACCATCGAGGTCGTCGCCGTGAACGACCTCACCGACACCGCAACAAACGCGCATCTGTTTAAGTACGACACCAACTATGGGGTTTTTAAAGGTCATGTGGAGGCCAAAGAGGACTCCTTCATCGTCAACGGAAAAAAAATCCGCGTGTTCGCCGAGCGCAACCCTGCCGATATTCGTTGGGACGAGGTCGGTGCCGAGATCGTCATCGAATCCACCGGCCTATTTACCGACGCCACCAAAGCTGTTGCCCATCGTGAACACGGCGTAAAAAAGGTGGTGATCTCGGCCCCTGCTAAAAATGAAGACCTAACGATTGTCTTAGGCGTCAATGAAACGATGTACGACCCGGCCAGGCATCACGTCATCTCCAACGCCTCCTGTACCACCAACGGCTTGGCTCCCGTCGCGAAGTTCCTCTTCGACCGCTTTGGCATTGAGAAAGGCATTCTCACGACCGTCCACTCCTACACCAACTCGCAACGCCTGCAAGATACCGCTGCCAAAGACCTGCGGGATGCGCGTGCTGCTGCAGAAAACATTGTTCCCTCCGAAACCGGCGCGGCGCGCGCCGTGGGCCTCGTTATTCCGGAGCTGAAAGGCCGCTTCCACGGTATCTCCTTTCGCGTGCCCACGGCAACCGTCTCTATCGTGGACTTCACCGCCCTCCTCGGTCGCGATGTGACCAAAGAAGAGGTCAATGCCGTGGCCAAAGAGTATGCCGAAGGCCCGATGAAAGGCATTCTCCAGTACACCGAAGAGCCGCTTGTCTCCTCAGACCTTAAAGGCAATCCGCACTCCTCTATCTACTCCGCCATAGATACCGTCGTGGTAGGCGGCAATATGGTGAAGGTGCTCGCCTGGTACGATAACGAGTGGGGATACTCCTGTCGAGTCGGCGACCTTGTTCACTATCTGGCACAGCGGGGGCTTTAAAATACGCGATGAACAAGAAGACCGTTCGTGATGTAGAGGTGCGTGGCAAACGGGTTCTCACGCGGGTGGACTTCAACGTCCCCCAGGATGAGAGCGGGGCGATCACAGACGATACGCGCATTGTGGCGGCGCTTCCCACCATCCGCTATCTCAAAGATGCCGGAGCGAAGGTTATTCTCGTTTCCCACCTAGGCAGACCCAAGGGCGTCACCCCCAAATACACCCTCGCTCCGGT